>CBDUZY010000381.1:0-3773 GCA_965371825.1 uncultured bacterium | reverse complement strand
CAGGAAGCACACCGCCTGCTGCCCAATCCGGAGACCTGTGGGGCCTGCCATCCCAACCAATATGAGGGACACCGGGCGAACCGGCACTCGATCGCCTACATCCGTATGCTGGAGTGTGGCCGCTATGATGACTTCCCCAAGGAGTACGGGGAGGGGTCCGGGTACCACTTCACCGAGGAGGACGTCGCCCAGCTCCAGGACTTCCACGCCAGCGCCGGGCACCTCGAATCCGCTAACGCCGTGGCCTTCAGCGTCGAGATGTGCGGTCAGTGCCACACAGTCGAGAATCGCTGCGACTCGTGTCACTTCAGGCACCGATTCTCGCCCGATGAGGCGCGTGATCCGATGGCTTGCGCGACCTGCCATATGGGTCCCGACCACCCACAAATCGAGATGTATCAGCACTCCAAACACGGATCGCGGTTCGCGGTATACGGTGATACGGCGTCCGTTCCCGTTTGCGTGGATTGCCACATGCCCTTTAGCACGCAGATGCTCGGCAAGAAGACCGCCGAGGTCGTTGGCCCGGACGGCCTGACCGAATACACCGACCATAACTTGGCCATGGGCATCGCGTATGGACCGGTCGGCGGAGGCACGACCCGCAAAGGGCACGCGATGGAAGGCGCCACCAACCGGGTCAAGTTCAACGCCCGTGATGGGGACGCACTCTACCCCGACGGCGTCTGGCTCGAGCGGGCCGATGGGCAGCTTTATGACGCGGCCGACGGCGGCACCAGCGTGTTCAGCGACTTGGCGGCGATGTCCTTTGCCGACGAGTCTGGTAACGGCAAGCAGGACTATGCTGTTGCCCAGGTCGCTGACGACGCGGACAAGCTGCTAGCCGAGCGAGCGTTCATGCGTGACCAGGTTTGCGGGCAGTGCCACACCCGCAACTTCGCCGACGAGCAACTTCTCGTAGCCGACCTGATCCACGAGCGGACCAAGCAGCTTCAGCTCGAAGCCTTCGATGCGGTCCGGGCGATGGCCATCGTCAGCACCCTGCACGTCAACCCGAGCCAGAGACCGGGCAACCCGGAGACGGGAACCACCGGACTCTACGGGGCAAACATGGTTCTACGGAACCTCGACGCGATCGAGACGATCTACTTCCAGCTAATGAAGTACTCGAACGTCAAGACGTGGAAGGGCGCCTACCACCAGAACCCGGACTACACGCATTGGTATGGCTGGCAGGAGCTGCAGATGCACATGGACGACATCTTCTCCGAGGCGACGGACCTCGTCCTCACGTCCATGTGGATGAGCGATCTGCCTTACCCCGGCGCAACGGGCGATCTGGTCGAGGACAGCCTGTTCCAGGGCGTCATCTTCGAGTCCGGAAGTATGTCGAACCTGTACGACAAGTATCCCGGTCCCAGCGATCTGGGGGCGACAGACCCGATTGACGTCGACATGGACGGAACGCCGGAGTTCATTCCGGTGGAAGGAAGCCCGGGCACGTTCACGGTAGACGGAGTCGAGGTGACGTTCCACTAGCGAGTTCGGTGCGATGATGATGACAATGTAGCGCCGCCACTCGTGGGCGGCACACAGTCTTGACTCGGCCGGGCGGTCGACGGGGCATTCCGTCGACCGCCCGTTTTCTGTTTCAGTAGGGCGGGCTCCGCCCGCCGGGGACGACCTTTACCCGTACGCGTCGGGCAAAGCCCGACCTACGCTCTGCTTGGCACCCGCGATTGGAGCCGTACTCTGTGGCGGGGACGTCCGAGTCCGGTTAGCATGTCCCGTCGATTCGGATCGCTAGGGCGACCCTGTGGGGTGCAACATGAAGACTGCGTATTTCGACTGCTTCAGCGGCGCGGGCGGTGACATGATTGTGGCATCACTGATCGACGCCGGTGCCGATCCGGAGGCACTGCGAGAGGGCCTCGGTTCGCTCGGCGTCGGCGGTCACTCGATCAGCATCGAGCGCGTCAAGAAACAAGGGTTCGCCGCAACACGATTCGTCGTCGAACTCGAACAGCCCAACCGGGAACCGAAACGCAATCTCGAGGATGTCGTGAAGGTCATAGACGGCGCGAAGCTGCCGACTCGTGTTCGAGACGGCGCGGTTCGCATCTTCGAGCGCCTGGCCGAGGCCGAGGCAGCCGTGCACGGCACGACCATCGAGCAAGTCCACTTCCATGAGGTCGGGGCGGTGGATGCGATCATCGACGTGGTCGGGGCCGTGCTCGCTCTCGAGCTTCTCGGGGTACGCCGAGTCGTCTGTTCGTCGATTCCGGTCGGATCGGGCACCGTCAAATGTGAGCACGGCATCCTGCCCGTTCCAGCCCCGGCGACGGCGAGGCTTCTGAAGGGCGTGCCGATCGCCTCGTGCGAGGAGACCGGTGAGCTCACTACGCCGACTGCGGCGGCTGTCCTAACGACCCTGGCGGACACCTTCGGGCCGATTCCGGAGATGACGCTTTCGGCGGTCGGTTGCGGAGCGGGGACCAGGGAGGGCCGGTCCAGGCCTAATCTCCTTCGGGTGATGATCGGCGAGACCGAACCGGAAGGCGACGTCGACAGCGTCATCCAGTTGGAGACGAATCTCGACGACACCACGCCAGAGCTGATCGGCCATTGCCTGGAGCGTCTGCTGGACGCGGGTGCACTGGACGTCTTCGCCGTGCCGATACACATGAAGAAGTGGCGAACGGGTGTCGTGCTGACCGTCCTGTGTCGCGACGACCAGGCAGCCGACATGGAGCGGATCGTCTTCGCCCAGACCACGACCTTCGGAATACGGCGACGCCGGGTGGAGCGTGTGAAGCTGCGTCGCCGGCACGAGACCGTCGCGACGCGGTTCGGTGAAATACGGATGAAGGTGGGCGAACGTTCAGGCGTTCAGACGGCCAGCCCGGAGTTCGAGGACTGCAAGGCGGCCGCCCTCACGCACGGGGTCGCCGCCCGAGAGGTGATCGCAGCCGCGAGCGCCGCGTGGGCATCACGCAGCAACGGCTAGCTTGCCGTTGGAGGAGTCTGTGGAACAGGCCTTCCAGTTCGTTGAACAACTACAATCCGGCGATGCTATCGCCGCGCTCGCTGTCGGCGGCGTGTCGTTTGGCCAACTCGTACTTCTTGCTTTGATCGTCATCGTCCTGGCGATCCTGTTGCGTAGTGCGCGTAGCCGCTGGCAGCGTTCCGTGGCGATGTCGCGCGATTCGGTGCGTGAGCGGTACGAGAAGTTGAAAAGCGACCGCACGGCAACGCGTGAGGTTGACAAGGTCCTGGTCGAACTCGATCAGCTCGCTCGCCAGGTGCATGGCCGACTCGATACGCAGCTCGTCAAGCTGGAGATTCTCATCAACGATGCGGACCAACGCATCGACAAGCTCTCGCGGCTGGTCCGCGCCGCCCAGGGGACCGAGGCGCTTGATATCACGCTCGACTCGGAAGAACCGTACGACGATTCGCCGCCCGCCGCGGCAACCTCGGGCGACGCTCCGGCCAGTGCATCACTCGCGTCGGTCACGCTCGGCACTGATAAGGGGAAGTCGGACGGTGGCGAGTCAGGCCCGCACGGTCCCATCTATCGCCTTGCCGACCGGGGCATGTCTCCGCTCGAGATCGCCCAACAAGTGGGTCGCACGACCGGCGAGATCGAATTAATTCTCTCACTGCGCAAGGCGAAAGCACAACTTGCGGACCCAGCCGCCGCGGCGACGTCCGTACGACCCGACGCGTGATCCCAAGTCGCTTCTACGAGAAAACAGCCGACTCCCGAGGAACTGCTCGGCGCGCCATAAGATCCTCTGTGCACCACCGTC
>CBDUZY010000380.1:0-3773 GCA_965371825.1 uncultured bacterium | reverse complement strand
TGGAGACGACGGTTGCGCCGCCACTGGCGTACATAATCCCACCGCAGTGGACCGAAGTGATCGAGCGTGTGCGCGCCCACGGATTGCGTGCCGAACGGCTCGCCGAACCACTCACGATGGAGGTAGAGTCGTATCGGCTGAGCGACCCGACCTTTGCAGCCAAACCCTTCGAGGGACGCTTCAGAGTCAGCTTCGAGATCGAGCCCATCGTCGAGGAGCGAAGGTTGCGGCCCGGATCGGTCATAGTGCCCCTCAATCAACCGGACGCCAAGGTGGCTGTCCATCTCTTTGAACCGGAGGCGCCCGACTCGCTCGTTTCCTGGGGCTTCTTCAACGCCGTCTTCGAGCAGAAGGAATACGCCGAGCCGTACATTCTCGAGAGGTTGGCGCGAGAGATGCTTGCTGCCGATCCGTCCTTGCGTGATGAGTTCGAGACCGCCCTGACAAGCAGCAAGGAGTTTGCCGGAAACATCTGGTCGCGGCTATACTTCTTCTACGAGCGATCTCCGTACTGGGATCCCACGATCGGCGTGTACCCGATCGCCCGTGCGACAAGGCCGATCAACGCGCGAACGGAACCGTTCTGAATTCGTCGAGAGAGGCAATGCAGAGGGTTAATCATGTCGGGAGAAATGGTTTGCGCCTATCGAGCGAGCAGCGTCAGCGAGGCGGATATCATAGTTGCGTGGCTCGAGGAACAGGGCGTCCCCGCGTTCGTAAAGAATCGCCACGGCGTTGAAACGCTGTACGTGCCCGGATTGGCGGCGCCGCGCGGCGTCGAGGTCTGCGTGGCCGACGACGAGACAGCCGAGCGTGCGAAGGCGTTGCTCGCGGACCACGCCCAGGAGATCGCGGAGCAATCAAGGGCAACGAGATCGAGCAGCCCCGTCGAGGTCATTTGCGAGGAATGCGGGCGGCCGACGGTATTCCCGCCCACTCAGCGCGGGACGGTCCAAAGCTGCCCGCACTGCCGGGGACACATTGACGTACCGTAGACCTCGTCACCGATGACGGTAACGTGGAACGTCCAGACTTGGCCGGACACGGCGGTGCTCACCCAGGCGCGCAGGCGACGTGACCCGCTCCGCTGTCCCAGTCGTGAGAAAGGCCCGCAATCCTCCAGCCAGGATGAACAAAGTCCGCTGGAAAAGTATCTCCGGTGTCGGGGTTACTGGCGCGCCGATTGCAGTGGAGCGAAAGGATGAAGCGCCGGAGATGTCGGGCCGGGGCATTGCGGAGTTGGAATACGTAGTAGATAAGTGCTTCGAGTCTCGCTCCGCGGGAATGATGAAAGTGGCGGAAGGAACAAATGTATCGAATACACAAGGCTGAGTGGTTGGCTCCGAAAGTCCGGCGGATTGAGGTCGAGGCCCCGCGCGTCGCGTCGCACCATAAGCCCGGGCACTTCGTCATAGTCCGTGTCAGGGACGGCGGTGAGCGCATCCCGTTGACAATCGCCGCGTCAGATACCGAAGTGGGGCGTATAACGCTCGTGGTGCAGGTGGTCGGGGCGACTACTGAGAGACTTTGTGCGTTGGAACCCGGTGAAGACATCACCAACGTGGTCGGCCCACTCGGCAAACCGACGGAGATCGAGCAGTTCCGCCATGTCGTGCTTGTCGGCGGCGGCGTCGGGACGGCGGTCATCTATCCGCAGGCTGAAGCCCTCAAGAAGGCAGGCTCCAAGGTCTCGGCTGTCATCGGCGGCCGATCGAAGGAGTACGTGATTTTCGAGAAGGAGCTGGCCGAGCACTGCGACGCGGTCTACCCCTGTACCGACGACGGCAGCTACGGCTACAACGGTTTCGTGACCGGCAAGCTCGAAGAGCTGGTGAAGGACAAGGACGCCGCGGTCGATGCGGTGCTCACAGCCGGTCCGGTGCCGATGATGAAGGCCGTGGCCGCCGTCACCAAGCCATTCAACATCAAGACCATCGCCTCGCTCAATCCGATCATGGTGGACGGGACCGGCATGTGCGGGGGCTGTCGCGTAAGCATAGCCGGCGAGATGAAGTTCGCCTGTGTGGATGGACCGGAGTTCGATGCCCACGCCGTCGATTTCAACGAGTTGACCGACCGACTGACCACCTATCGTGACCAGGAGAAGATCGCCTGGGATCGTTTGCACCAGGGGGGCGAGTGTCGGTTGGCCAAGCAGGAGGCGGCGTGCGAGAGTAAGACACGCTAAGGCGTCCGGAACAAGCAGGCTTCGGAGGTCGCCCGCCTGTCGGGTTTCCCGCTTCTAGAGAATCAGGAATCAGTCGGATGAAGAAATCTGAACGCATGAAGCTCCCGCGTCAGGAGATGCCCGAACAGGACGCCGCGGTGCGGGCGACGAACTTCCGTGAGGTCAACCAGGGGTACGCGCCCGAGGTGGCGTGCGCGGAGGCCCTGCGCTGCATCCAGTGCAAGGACCCCAAGTGCATCGCCGGCTGCCCGGTTGAGATCGACATTCCCGGCTTCGTCCAGGCAGTCGAAGACGGCGACCTCAACAAAGCGGCTGACATTCTCTTTAGGGACAACGTTCTGCCCGGCATCACCGGGCGCGTCTGCCCCCAGGAAACCCAATGCGAGCAACTTTGCGTGCGCACCAAGAAGCAGACGTCTGTGGGCGTGGGACATCTCGAGCGTTTCGTGGCTGACTGGGCCCGTGAGAACCGCGAGGATCTATACAAACCGCCGCCACCGACGGGCAAGAAGGTCGCCATCGTCGGGTCGGGACCGGCCGGGCTCACCTGCGCCGGCGAACTCGCAAAACGCGGCCACGCGGTAACCATCTTCGAGGCCCTCCACGTCGCCGGCGGCGTGCTCGTTTACGGTATCCCGGAGTTTCGGCTTCCAAACACCGTCGTCGAGGCTGAGATCGACACCCTAAAGCGACGCGGTGTCGAGATTCAGACCGACGTCGTTATCGGCATGACCGTCACCATTCCCGAACTCATGGAAGACGAAGGCTACCACGCCGTCTTCATAGCCAACGGCGCGGGGTTGCCCATATTCCAGGGGATCCCCGGCGAAAACCTCAAGGGCGTGTACTCGGCCAACGAGTTCCTCACGCGGGTGAACCTGATGGGAGCCTCTCGCTTCGACGAAGGGGAGATGGACACTCCGGTCATCAAGGCAAAGCAGGTTGTGGTTGTGGGCGGCGGCAACACGGCCATGGACGCGGTGCGCACAGCCAAGCGGCTCGGAGCCGATCCGTCCACGCTGGTCTACCGCCGCTCGCGCGAGGAGATGCCCGCCCGTACCGAGGAAGTCAAGCACGCCGAGGAAGAGGGCGTGATCTTCAAGATGCTTAACAATCCGGTCGAGATTCTCGGCGACGACAAGGGCTGGGTGCGGGCTCTGAAATGCATCAAGATGGAGCTGGGCGAGCCGGATGATTCCGGCCGCCGCCGACCGGTTCCCATAAAGGGCAGTGAGTTCGAAACCCCCTGCCAGGTCTTCGTCGAAGCCATCGGCACCAGGGCGAATCCGCTACTCACCCAGACCACACCGGGTCTGGAAGTCAACAAATGGGGTTACATCGTCATCGACGACAACAGCATGACCAGCATTTCGGGCGTATTTGCCGGCGGTGACATCGTCCGCGGGGCGGCCACGGTCATCCTCGCAATGGGCGACGGCAAGGTTTCAGCCCGATCAATCCACGAGTATCTGTCGAACGGAAACGCGTAAACGCGCCGTCTGCACCTTGGGCGCCCGCGCTTGACCTACTCGCTGATCGGGCTCGGCAGGACCGTGAACTTCTTCTTGGCGTTCTCTTTGCCCAT
>CBDUZY010000379.1:0-3776 GCA_965371825.1 uncultured bacterium | reverse complement strand
ACGCTACAGGTTACCGACCGCACGGGCAACGTGGGCACCGATACGATGACGGCCAACGTGGTCGATGCGACGCCGCCGTCGATCGAAGTCGTATTGAGCTCCGACAACCTCTGGCCGCCAAACCATCAGATGGTGGACGTCGAGGCCACCGTTGTCGCCGCCGATAACTGCGGCGATCCGATGGTCGTGCTGACCGACGTGTTCAGCAACGAACCGGATAACGGTCCGGGCGACGGCAGCACCATCAACGATATCCAGGGAGCCGAACTCGGCACGCCCGACCTCGCGTTCCAACTGCGAGCCGAGCGGTCAGCGCTTGGCGACGGCCGAATCTACACGACGGTTTACACCGCGATGGACAGCGCTGGCAACTTGGCCTCGGCGGAAGCCTACGCTTTCGTGCCGCACGATCAGAGCGATCCGATCCTGATCAGCGTGGGGCCGAGCGTCGCAGGTACGACGATCTCATGGCCGGTGGTCGAGGAAGCTGATCACTACAACGTTATCCGTGGATACATGAAGGACGTGCTGGACGCGGGCGATGTCTACGATCTCGGCCAAGTCTACTGTATCGAGTCGCGCTCGCTGGACGAGAACACCATTGGATGGGAGGACTTCAACACTCCGAGGCCCGGCGAGATGTTCATCTACATGGTCGAGTTCAACTTCGCCGACGGGACGACGAGCACATACGGTACCGACACCGCGGACAAGCCTCGTTATCCGTCGTCGGGAGCTTGCCGGTAGCGCACCGTCCAATAATTTGCATCGGACCACCGATCGTGAACGGTCATGACCGACACGAGCGGTGCTGGACCACTGAACGCGAGCAGCCATCATGGAAGCAAGTCGAAAGAAGAGGTGTGTCGTTCTCGCGCAAGACTGGGGATCTCGCACAATCTCAAGTGAGCGGATTCGCTTCGTAGTGGCCAGTGCGTCCAGCGAAGGCTGGCATGTTCAGTGGGAGTAAGTCCCACCGGGGCAAGAGTCAGAAGCCCCGTAGCTTGGGTCACATCAGTGGAGGAAACGAATCTGGTGAAGCTGACCGACAAAGCCGTCTTCGGGACGGTGAGCGAGTTACCGGGCCGTAACGCAAGTGAACCCATAGGTGGCCTCGTCAAGAAGAGGTTCCGAAGGCCGAGCCCTCTGGCTACGGGCGAAGGCAGCATGGCTGGTCGCAGTCTGACTGTCGCGACAAGTCACTCCGGCGGGGTGGTAGGGGCAGCACGGTGACAAGGACATGCCGAGCAACTGGAGAAGCCGTCCTCGTCCCATCGAGAAATCGGCGGAGCAGGATCGGCCGTATAACCGGAGACCCCGGGAAGTCGGTCGAAGACGAGACGGTGGCGGCCGGGTCCGTAGTAGTCATGAAGCGGGGTAACTCCCGTGGAGCGAAGGGACCCTGCTGCACACAACTCCTTCGTCAACAAGGGAGGCAGGGGTGAAATGACAAAAACACCCGTAGATCTGCAGGACCTGAGGCGAAGGATATATGTCAAGGCGAAGGCTGAACCGTCTTGGCGCTTTTGGGGTCTGTACGTGCACGCGTGCAAGACGGAAACGCTCTACGAGGCGTTTCGGCTCGCCAAGAAGAACAACGGGGCTCCGGGAATTGACGGGGTAACGTTCGAGGCGATCGAAGCGTCAGGCGTGGAGCAGTTCGTCGAGCAGCTCCGGAGGGAGCTCAGCGAGCGCACGTACCGTCCCCTACGGGTGCGGAAGGTAGGAATCCCGAAGGACGGCGGCAAGGTCCGCGTGCTCTCGATTCCTGCGATCCGGGACCGGGTGGTCCAGGGAGCACTCAAGCTCATCCTGGAGCCGATCTTCGAGGCGGACTTTCAGCCGGGGTCGTATGGCTACCGGCCCAAGAGGTCGCCGCAGGGCGCGATTCAACGCGTCTCGGATGCGATCATCCAGGGCAAGACCCATGTCATCGATCTTGATCTCCGCTCCTACTTCGACACGGTGCGACATCACATCGTGTTAGAGAAGGTGGCGAAGCGAGTGAAGGACGATGACGTGATGCACTTGCTCAAGATGATTCTGAGAGCATCTGGGAAGCGGGGAGTTCCCCAGGGCGGTGTAATTTCCCCTTTGCTCAGCAACCTGTACCTCAACGAGGTGGACAGGATGCTGGAGCGAGCAAGGGAGGTCACGCGCTACGGTCGCTGGACGGCGGTCGAGTACGCTCGGTTTGCCGACGATCTGGTGATCTTGGTGGATTCCCATCCGCGACATCGGTGGCTTCGCGAGGCGGTGGAGAAGCGACTTCGGGAGGAGTTGGCCAAGCTGCAAGTGGAGGTGAACGAGGAGAAGAGCCGTCGGGTGGATCTGACGAGAGGAGGGAGCTTCGGATTCCTCGGATTTGAGTTTCGCCGAGTACGGAGTCGTGCGGGGCGGTGGATGCCGTTGCGTACGCCGCTGTTGAAAAAGCGCACGGCGCTGTTGCGGGAACTCAAGATGTGGTTCCGTCGCTACAGATCCCAGCCAACACAGGCGCTGGTCGCAAGGATCAATGCGATTCTGCGGGGCTGGGTGAACTACTTCTCGTTTGGGCACTCGAGTCGGTGCTTGTCGTTCATCCGAAACTGGGTGGAACAGAAGACTCGGCGCCACCTGGCGCGAGCCCGAAAGCGTCGAGGCTTCGGCTGGAAGCGGTGGAGTAGGCGGTGGATGTACGAGGCTCTTGGACTGTTCAATGACTATCGTGTCCGGCACCTCGTGTTATCGCCAAAAGTCGCTCCAGCCGGAAGGTCTCATAACCCTTGACGGGAAGTGTGCAGGAGCGCGTAGTGCGGGAAATCTGCACGCTGCGTGCGAGGTGGCGGGGACTGGAAACGGAGCTACGGACATCCCTACACGGGCACAAAGGGGGAAACCCCGGATACGGCCAAGGGATGCCCTACGGGCCACCGCGCCAGTCCCCGACCCTACCGGAGGCCTACGGACCGTGGTGGAAGAAGCACCGCAGGCCTCGCGGACGCAAGCGTTTAGCGATGCTTCGGGAACGACTCGGTGGCTTGCTCAACTATTACTATCGGGAAGCTGCATGAATTGCGGACGATTTAGTAAAAGCACACTACGGGTTGGAAAGCCGAAACGCCCGTTCTTTCGGGGGATTGGCTTCGGAGCCTGCAGAGGTTCGCGTGACCGACAGCCGTCTGCGACTCCGCTCCTCGTGCAGTACCAGGCATCATGAAGTGGTAGGGTCTCATGGAGAGTCTCACGCGGAGGTTCGCGTGCACATCGTCTACGGTACGGTTCTCGTCGCGCTCGGATGCTGGGCGACGTTCACAACCTTGAAAACCGTCACATCGCACGACTGGCGAACAAAACGTCGAATGCTCAGCCTTCTCGGTGCCGCCTTTGTCGCGTCGTGCTTCCTTGCTGGACTCGCCATGCTCGCGGGAATGTTCGAACCATGGATGCTGATCCCGCTCGGAGGATGCTACCTGGTCCTCATCCCCTTCCCTTGCTACTTCAGGTGGGCCAACCACGGCTGGATCCGAGTCGGACGCAGCGCCCTGTTTCTGTTGGTTGGTGCCGGGCTCATCGCCGCGGGACTCGATCTGCTTCCCGTATCGTGGTTCGGTCTGTAGATGCGATGCGAATAAACCAGATCCGAATCGCTTCCGTTTGTGCGTCCGAAACAGGAAGACTGCCAGAGGCAAGCGAGGATTCCGGCAGGAATCGCGTCCTATGCGTCAGCGGTCGTGGCCCCGTCCGTCTCCAGAAATCGCTGCCTCGCCAGTATCCGCCGCCGCCACTCGTCGGCC
>CBDUZY010000378.1:0-3776 GCA_965371825.1 uncultured bacterium | reverse complement strand
AGGTCAGCCTTTCAGGCTGCATCAGCGTGCGGCGCTCAAGCCGCCGGAAGTGTTATGGACTAGATCACGGTCGTTCGCTGTATGATGGTCACGCATCGGGGTCGGACCACCCGAGGAGCGTTGCGATGGAGTACCGGCAAGTTCAGGTCATAAGCGGCAAGGGGTCGAAACCGGACCAGTTCACCGAATCGCTGAACGGGATCGGTCTCGATCGCGCGGGGTTGCTCTACGCGGTTGGAGACCGTGAGGTAAAGGTCTTCAACACGCTAGGGGCACTGACGAATCGGTGGGAAACGGAGAAGCCGCCGTACTGTGTGGCGATTCGAGGCGACTTGGCCGTGTTCGTCGGCGAGGCGGGGCAGGTCGAGATCTTCGACTCTACCGGCAAGCGCCGAGACGTCTGGCGGGATGCGGATCGACTCACCACGGTCACGGCCATCGGCTTTTGGGGCGAGAATGTCATCGTCGCGGACGCCGGGGATCGATGTATCCGTCGATACGACGCCGGCGGACGATGGATCAACAACATCGGCAAGGACAACAACACGAAGGGTTTCCTGGTTCCCAACGGCTACTTGGATTTCGATGTGGACGGCGACGGGATCATCCACGCCGCTAACCCGGCCAAGCACCGCGTAGAGCGGTACACGATGACCGGTGAGTTGCTCGGTAAGTTCGGCAGATTCGGCACCAAACGCCCCGAGGATTTCCCCGGCTGCTGCAACCCGACGAATCTCGCCCTCACGGGCGATGGCGGGATCGTCGTAACAGAGAAGGCCGGTCCGCGGATGAAAGTCTTTGACTCCGCCCGCGAATTGACCACGTTCGTCGGTTCGGACGCCTTTGACGCGGGGTGCAAAAACATGGATGTGGCTGTCGACGCCAAGGGCCGGATCTATGTGGTCGACACGGTGAAGCTGAGCATCCTCGTCTTCGCACCCGATAAGGTCGAAGGGGACTCCGAGGAGGCTGCGATCGGCTCGAGAGAGAAAGCGGCGAAGCCATGAAGAAGGAACCGACCCGACGTGACGTCTTGGGGCACGCCGTTCGAGGCACCGGGTTGCTGGTCCTCGGTGGAGGTGTCATTCACCTGGCACGCAAAGCCGAGGCCGAGGGCGTCTGGTGGATCGATACCGAGAAGTGCATCAACATCCGACTCGGCGCTACCGGGGTCGAGGTCTGCGACCTGTGCTCGACCGATTGCGTGCTGCCTCTCTCCGCCATCCGAGCGGTCAACGAGTTCTCCGAGTGCGGAAGGTGCTGCATCTGCCCGGCTTATTATGACGTGACCAGCGAAGTGGGTGAGGACGGCCTGCCAAGCGGAAAGCTCTGTCCGCGCGACGCCATCGAGCGCAAACCCATCGGCGAGATCGATCCCGACGATCCCCTCAACAACTTCTACGAGTACACGATTATCAAGGAGCGGTGCAACGGGTGCGGGAGATGCGTCATGGGCTGCAAGGAGCCGGCCGGTCTGGGCTCCATCCGTCTCGAGGTCGATTACGAGCTGTGCCTGGACTGCAACCGCTGTTCCATTTCCCAAGTGTGCCCGGATGACGCCATCTTGCAACAGGCGGCCGAACGTACTTAGCGGAAGGATCGTTACTCCCGGATAGTGAGAGCAAAGCACTTTGGATCGATTGGCTAAGTACGGTCTCGTCTGCATTTTTCTTGCGGCCCTGTTCATACCGGTGGGTGCGAGCCGGCGCGCCGAGGCCCAGTTCGTAAGGCCCGTGGACGTAGTCCCACCGGACGAGGACATAGGTGAGGACTACACGACGCCCGATACCCAACGGCCTCTGCCGCGCGCCGCCTGGTGGAGCATCGTCGACACCACCCTCTTTGCAGCCGCGCTGAGCCTCTCGACATGGATAGTCCTGAAGCAGCGCAGCCGGAGGTGGCTTGTAGTTCTCACGGTTGGCTGTCTGGCTTACTTCGGGTTCTACAGACAGGGGTGCGTTTGCCCCATTGGTGCTATTCAGAACGTAACGGTTGCCCTAACCGATTCAACCTACGCGATTCCCATGGTCGTGCTGGTGTTCTTTTTCCTACCGCTGGTGCTCGCTTTGCTCTTCGGGCGGGTGTTCTGCGGCGGAGTGTGCCCGCTCGGCGGCATTCAAGACCTGGTGCTGCTAAGGCCGGTCGAAGTTCCTCGCCGCTTAGACAAGTACCTGGGCTTTGTGAAATACGCGTACCTGGTAGTCGCGCTATGGTTTGCAGCCGGGGCCGTGTTCGGTATCGAAGCACCCGGCGGCAAGGACTTCATCATATGCCGCTTTGACCCATTTGTCGGTTTCTTCCGCTTCACCGGATCGACGGGCGTGCTGTTGTTCGGCGCAGCTCTGTTGATCATCGGCCTCTTCATAGGCCGCCCCTACTGCCGGTACCTGTGTCCATACGGCGCACTCCTTGCGATCCTGTCGCGCTTCGCCTGGCATGGCGTATCAATCACGCCCGACAGGGAGCTGGACTGCGGATTGTGTACGAAAGCGTGCCCACTGGGAGCCATCGAAAAGAACCGCGCCGTGCTGTCTTCGTGTCTGTTCTGCGCCCGCTGCTTTGACTGGTGTCCGCGAGACGCCGCGAATGTGTCGAGGCTGGGCGGGGACGCGGATGTCTCTTCCGGAACCGAGCGGTGAGTCTAATGCAACGGAAAGCTCAAAGACTTACCGCCCGAGTAATCTGCACCGCCGCAGCCGCGGTGACGGTCATGAGCATCGGCGTCTTGATCGGCGTACAGGTCCAGAAGCAACGGCGTGCCCCGGTCGATGAGGCTCTCCTCGAGACACTCGCACAGTCGGCCGACGAAGATGTAGCGCGGATTGGCGTCCTGCACGAGGAGCGAGATCGCCAAAGGGACGAGTCGCTCGAACGAGAGGCGATAAGAGACGAGTTCACGGACGTCCTTGTCGTCGCGGCCGTGCTGTTTCTCGCCAGTGCCAAGTGGTTTGTTTCCCTGAAGGGCCGGCGATCGCCACAGCTCGAGACGATCCTGGGTGCCAATCGAGCACGGGCCGGGTCTTCTAACGGAATCGCGGGACGACAAGCTCTGAGTCTGCCGGTCCTGCAAGCACGCGAAGCGGGCGAGGTTGCCGGCCCCGATTTGTCCTTCGTGGGCGAGACCATCGAGCGGTACGGTCGGGAAAAGGAAGCCGTCATTCCCATCCTGCAGGCGATTCAGTCGCGCGAAAGATACCTCCACGAGGATGCCCTGCGCTACGTGTGCGAGAAGACGAGCATAACGCCGGCGCAGATCATCGGAGTGTCATCGTTTTTCAACCAGTTTCGCCGAACGCCGGTCGGCAAACACATCATCAAGGTCTGCCACGGAACCGCTTGCCACGTAGCGGGTGCGCGCACGGTTTCCGAAGAGATCCGACGAGTTCTGGGAATCGGCCCCGAGACCGACACCGATCCGTCGCGTCAGTTCACCATCGAAGAGGTTGCCTGTCTGGGCTGCTGTACGCTGGCGCCGGTGGCGCAGATCGACGACCTAACCTATGGGCACCTGACACCGGACTCGGTCACCGACATGTTCCACGAGTTCCTTCAAGCAAGCAAGAACGGCGCAAGTCGAAACCGCAAGACGGCGGCGGTTGGGAATCGCGAAACAACCGATGAGTTCGGGGAGATACGAATCGGGCTGGGTTCGTGCTGTGTCGCCGGTGGAAGCGGCCACGTGTACGAGGCACTGGAAGAAGCCGTCGCCTCGACCGGAGCGCGCGTGCGAATCAAACGCGTCGGGTGTGTCGGCATGTGTCATCAGACCCCACTGA
>CBDUZY010000377.1:0-3779 GCA_965371825.1 uncultured bacterium | reverse complement strand
GCCGATCATGGATCGACGCTTGCACATAGCTATGGTGGCGTTTCTTCTGCCAAATACGCTCCTCCAAACGTACACCGAAAGCACATTACTCACAGTTGTCACGTTGTTCCCTTCGCTTCCACCAGATGGCGATTCCACAACCGAGCCGAATAGTGAATCTGCGCCCAATAGCGAAACTGCGCCGGATGGAGATTCTGAGTCGGATGGCGATTCGCGTGCTGAAGGTAGCACGTCACTAGGCAGCGTTGCGCTTCGGCCGGTCGCGCCGAGCGGCGTCGAACGGGCGACGCGTGCACTACTTCCCTACCGGTTCGGTCTGATTCACGCCCACAAGCACCCTCTACCCGCTCGGGGTGAACGCCCTGCCCTCTCTCGCCTCGAGCGGCTCGTGGCCGAGGCAAGATGTACGACGACGTCCCTCGCGGTCGTCGCCCCGCCCGTAAGGTCACACGCCCCGCCTCGAGCCGCGTAGGAATCTTGCCGCGCCAACTGGCATCGCGGCGGCTCTTGAGATACCGTCCGTACTACAACAATAAGCCCTGACATGACAGCATTGAACCGGTCCCTGACGGCGGGTGCCAACACGCCGTCTTTTTGGAGATACAACCCGTGAGCGATCCTAATCGCGTGTTCAAGTGGCTACTAATCATCGTGATGGTGGCGATTTCTCTGACGGTGTTATACCCGCCCCAAGAGAAGCTCAAAGGTGGCATCGACCTCGTTGGTGGGACGAGCCTGCTGTTCGAAATCGACACCACCGGGCTCGACCAGGATGGGCAGCGCGAGCTGTCCACACGAGTCATGCGCATTCTCAAGGAACGCGTCGATCCCAAGGGGCAGTTAAACCTGGAATGGCGACCGGTCGGCAACACGCGTCTCGAGATCCGGATGCCGCGTCCGCCTAAGGAGGCCCTGGCCCGTCGCGACGCGTACAACAAGGCCCTGGACAAGCTAAAGGTTATGAATCTCGCACGTCGGGAGGTTGAGGAGCCCCTCAACACGGCGGGCGATGAGCGACGGACGCTCCTCGAGGCATTGAGACGCGGCGCGGAGGAGAGGGAACCCCTTCTCGAGGCCGTGAGCGCGGCGTTTGACAAGTATTCACAGGCCCAAGCCAGCGATGACCCGGGCGCCATCGAGGCCGCGTTGGACGAGTACGAGAGCGCGATGTCCGACGTTCTCGCAACGAGCATGCCCGTCAGCCGTCTCACCGACATCCTGGCCCTTGCCGCTGGCGAAACGCGCGACAAGGAACTTGACAAGTTGCGCGCCGAGTTCCCCTCCTACGACGCGGGTGAGCCCACGGATGCCCAGGGTCAACTACTGACCAAGGCGGTGACGGCCTACGACGCCTGGGCGGCTGACAAAGCCGACCTCGAGGACCCGTCCGATCTGAAACGTCGTCTTCGCGGAGCAGGCGTGCTCGAATTCCGCATCCTGGCGGATCGCGACCCCGGCTCTCCCGACAACACCTTCGACCCCGGAAACCCGCAGTTGCGCCAACCGATCAGTAAATATACCGGGCAACTCGCCCGCTACGGTCCGCGGGCCAAAGCCGGCGACCGTTTCCGGTGGTTCCCGGTGGACGATATCTTGCGTTTTACCTACTCCGACAACATGGAGAAGTTCGAGGAGCGGCGCACGGCGCCGAACAGTCCGATCATCGAAGAGTACGCCGGCCGCTACTACGTCCTGATGCACAACGACCGCGAGTACGGATTGCTCCAGCCTCGAGGCCGGACGAAGACCTGGTCGCTGCGGGAAGCCTACGGCGACCGAAACTACATGACCGGCGAGCCCGTCGTCTCCTTCCGCCTCGATCCCCGCGGAGGGATCAAGTTCGGCGAGCTGACCGGCAACAACGTTAATCGGCAGCTCTGTATCATGCTCGACGGCGCGGCGATGTCGCAGGCCAACATCAACGAGCAAATCAGGGAGCGATGCCAGATAAGCGGGAGCTTCACATCCGAGAAGGTACAGGATCTGGTGAGCACTCTCGAAGCGGGTTCGCTCCCTGCGCGACTCAAGGAGACGCCCCTGCGCGAGCAAACCGTCGGTCCGAGCCTGGGCGAGACCAACCGGCGACACGGCCTGCAGGCGGCCGTTTGGAGCGGCATTCTTGTTGCGGTCTTCGTGCTGTTCTACTACGGCATCGCCGCGGGAGGCATGGCTGACATCGCCCTGGCGCTGAACGTCTTGTTCGTGCTCGCCGCCATGGCCCTCATGCAGGCGACGTTTACACTGCCGGGCATTGCCGGTCTGGTTCTTACAGTCGGCATGGCCATCGATGCCAACGTGCTCATTTTCGAGCGCATCCGTGAGGAACGGGCTCGCGGTTTGATATTCAAGAAGGCCCTCAACGCGGGCTACGACAAGGCTCTGTCGGCCATCGTGGACTCGAACCTGACCACGCTGATAACGTGCGTCATCCTCGGTTTCGTCGCCAGCGAGGAAGTAAAGGGGTTCGCCATCGTGCTGGGCCTGGGTCTGGCGACGAGTATGTTCACCGCCTTGTTCTGTACTCGGTTGGCGTTCAACACACTGATCGCCAAGGGCTGGCTGAAAGACCTGTCGATGCGGCAGATCATCGGCGTTCCCTCCGTCGATTGGGTCGGGCTTCGACGAATCTGCCTGCCGATTTCCGGTGGTGCCGTCGTGCTCGGCCTGGTCCTGTTCCTCAACATGGCCATCAATCACACGGAACATCTCTTTGACATCGAGTTCCTGGGGGGCACGAGCGTCCAGATCGACCTGAAGCCCGGCGAGAAAATGTCGGACGAGGAGGTGCGAGAGGCTGTTACCGCCGCTGATGCAGGCTCCGGCCCCTCGGCGTACAAGTGGTTGGTCGCCGCAGCCGATCGACTCGGAAACGCATCCGTAGCCCAGGGCGAGTTGCCCGGACAGTATCAGGTGTCCGCCGCGGAGTTATCCGGCGACGACATCGCAGTGTTGCTGCGCGAGGTGGTTGAGCCGATCGTTCAACGCGACGGTATTACCGTCTCCGGGCCGACCGCCGTTTTCACCTGCAAAGCGGGCACGGAAGGGCAGAGGATTACGCGCGAGATATTCGAACAGAAAGTCGCTGAGGCCGCGGCTGCCGTGCGGCAGTCCGCCGAGCGACTTCGCGGAGCCCGCGTCCAGAGTGTCAGCGAGCTGGACGCGGAGGAAAGCGAGGGGTTGTCCTTCGAGGTTTCGACCGTGGAGACCAACCGTCCCCTAGTCCAGGCGGCGCTCCTGGCGGTCCTCGGCAATCGTCTTTCCGTCCAGCGGGCAATCAGATTCTCGACGGTCCGCGACGAGGAGCTTACCAAAGAGCCTTTCTTCGTGATCGAGGCGGAGGATCAGTATCTGTCTGACGTTCTGGCAACCGAAGCGGGCTTCGACATTCGCCGCTTCCGAGGCGGCGTGGCTATCGAGACCGTCCTCGATAAAGGCGAAGCCCCGATTGCCACGGACCAGTTGGAAGCTCGCCTACGTGAAGTCGGCTTGCAGCCGGAGTTCGAACAGTTCCGAACCAGGGAAACCTCGGTCTTCCCGTTGGGATCGCCGACCTTGAACTCGGACGGCACCACCGGTTACTCGCGTTTCGCGGTGTGCTCGATCGACGATTCCCTGCTCTACGACGACGACCCGGCTCAATGGGCCGAGTCTGTTGCGACGAACGTATTCCACCAGGTCGAGGCTGCTCTGGGGAGCGAAAAGTCACTCTCGAAGGTGATCCAGTTTGCTCCTCAGATCGCCGGACAGACCAGAAACCGGGCCCTGTTTGCAATGGTGCT
>CBDUZY010000376.1:0-3787 GCA_965371825.1 uncultured bacterium | reverse complement strand
ATCGGCTGAACGTAGGAGCGCAACATCGCGGCGAGGATCGCGTAGATCGCGACGAGAGCCAGCTCGAGTCCGCTCCACAGGCTCGACATCGATTCATCCATCCGCTCGCGGTCGCCGCCGAACTCCCAGCTCAGGTCGCTGTAATCGGCGACAACTTCATCCAAGAATCCGGCCTGCAGAGTCTGAACGATTCGCTCGGCGTTGGCCACGCGATCGTCGACGTCTGCGAGGATGCGCACGCGGCGCTTCGCACCCTGGTGCATGATGTTCGCATATCCGCGGGCCCATTCAACGTCAGCGGCCTCGAGGAACGGAATCTTATCACCACGAACCGTGGTCACACGGAGGCTTTCGAGATCCATGACCGATCGACGCTCGTCGTCCGGGTAGCGAACGCGCACGATCACCTCGTCGCGACCACGCCGCAGACGAACCGCCTCCCCACCGAAGAACCCGAGGCGCAGTTGCCTGGCCACGTCATCGAGCGTCAGACCCAGAACGCGAGCTGAGGGTCGCAACGTCACGCGCAGCTCGCGCTTTCCGGGAATGAGATCGTCCGACACGTTGACGACACCG
Source organism: uncultured bacterium (assembly GCA_965371825.1). Taxonomy (GTDB): domain Bacteria; phylum Planctomycetota; class Phycisphaerae; order UBA1845; family UBA1845; genus JAJRUK01. Next base: position 3,211 of record CBDUZY010000376.1, on the reverse strand, counting down.
TCGAACTCCTCCAGCTTCTCCTGGATCCGCCGCGACGCCTCGGACATCTCCTCCAGATCCGTGCCCAGCAGACGGATCTCGATAGGTCGGTCCAGCGGGCCGACCTGATGACGGGAGATCCGAAACTGTGTGGCGTCGTAAAGCTCTCCGATGTGCCGGCGCCACCGCTCCATGATGAGTTCATCGCGCACGAGGCGCTCCTCAGCCGGCATCAGTTCAATGCGTGTTTCGCAAAGGTTGTTGCCACGCACCGGTAGGAAGTCGGCGAACTCCCCGAGAATGGAATACACCTGGCGGACGATCGGCCCGTCCCCCGCGGGTTGAAGCTCGGGATCCTCATTGAGCCTAAGGGCCGCCTGCTCGATCCGGCGAATCGCCGCATCAGTGACCGAGGCGGGCGTACCTTCCGGAAAACGGACACGGGCGCGGAGAATGTTCCCGTCCTCCTGGGGGAAGAGCACCATAGGCGTACGCCCGCTGAGGACGACACCCGCGACCACGAGAAGGATAGCCGCGGCGATCGATACCGTGATGAACCGTTCTTGCATCGCGGCCCGGCAGGCGGGACGGTACCAGCGGGTGATAACGGTCTCGACGAAGGCATCGGCGCTCCGACGGAGTCTACCGAGCTCGCGCGGCACCACCGCCACGCCGGGCGAATGTCCACCGCACAGGTGCACGGGAAGCACGCCGAATGCCTCGATCGCCGAGGCGCAAATCGCCGCTATCACGACCACCGGCAGTATGTAGACGAAACGACCCATCACACCCACGACGAACAACAGCGGTACGAACGCCGCGATGGTAGTGATCGACGCCCCGAGCACGGGTAAGGCCATCTCGACCGTTCCGTTGATCGAGGCGAGCACGGGCTCCTCGCCGGCCCGTCGCCGGGCGTAGACGTTGTCCGCGATCACGATGGCGTCGTCGACGATGATCCCGCTGACGAGAATAAGGGCGAAGAGACTGACGAGGTTCAGAGTCGCGCCGGCGACTCCCATGATGATCAATGCTCCGGCAAAGGAGACGGGTATTCCAACAGAGACCCAGAAAGCGACGCGAAGTCGAAGAAACAGCGTCAGCGTGACGAACACGAGGACGATGCCCAGCAGCCCGTTGCGGGTCAGCATGGTGATCCGGCTGTCGATGTCACGCGAACCGTCCGCCCACACCGACATTCGTAAGCGATCAGGCAGGTCAATCCGTTGCGACGAGACGTAGTCTCGAACCGTGGCCGCGATTCTCGTGGCGTCTTCCTCCGGCGCCTTGTAGACCTGAACGACCGCGGCCGGCTGCCCGTTGAATCGCCCTCGAATGACAGCCTCCTCGAATCCTTCGCGCACCGTGGCGATGTCCCCGAGATGCACGACCGCGCTTGCGCGCTGCAAAACGACGAGATTCTCGTAATCGGAGGCGAGATACCGCTGTCCCGTGACCCGGAGCGTCAATTCCTCTTCGGCTGTTCGTATTATGCCGGAAGGTAGGTCAAGACTGCTCCGGGCGACGACATCCATAACCTCCGCGATCGAGAGGTCGTAGGCTGCGAGGGCTTGCTCCGAAACCTCGATGATGATCTCGTCGTGGCGCACGCCCGACAGCGAGATCTGTGATATGCCGGGGATCGCACTCAGGTCATCGCGCACCTTACGGGCGAACGCCTTCAGGGTTCGCTCGGGAACCTCTCCGGAGATCGCGATGTTGATGACCTCGGCGCGGAGGAAGGTCTCACGTACAACCGGCTTTTCGGCCTCGGGCGGGAAGTCCGTAATCTGCTCGATACGGTCTTTGATATCGTAGACGATCGCCCCCGGGTTCTTGACGCTGCCCAGCAACCCCACCCACACGGTTCCGAAGTTCTCGTTGGCCGACGACGAGATCATTCGCACGCCGCGAAGTCCATGCAGAACTTCTTCGATCGGTGTGCAGATCGCCCTCTCGACATCCTCGGCGCTCGAACCGGGATAGGCGACCTCGATGGCGATGTGATCGAGAGCAAACTGGGGGTAGGACTCGCGGGCCATCCGCCGCGCGGAAAATGCCCCGCCGGCGAGGATGCAAACCATCATTACGTTGACGAGGACGGGATTCCGAACACCCCCCGCGATCAGACCGCGGAGAAGCTGCATGTCAGCTCCCTCCGAGCTGCGGTACGGTTATGGTGGCCACGGTGACCGGGGTCCGTTGGGAGACGGGCGGCAAACCCGGCGCCCTCGCACCGGTATTCAGTTCGACTTCGTCGCCCATCGTGTTCGGTAGGGCCGCCACCGCCGTGTCACGCACGCGCACGGCCATGCCCACCACGGGGCGGACCAGCGGCGAAACCACCACGCGATCGCCGGGGGACAGCTCGCAGACCTCTCCCCAGTCTCGATCGCGATAGTCCACGAGGACCGCGCCTCGCAAGGAGCGGAGCATCGGCACCTCGCGTCGTCCCAGGCGACCGGTTCTACCGTCATCAGAGTCCGCGTCCGGCTCGAAGACGTACACCCAGCGGTTGTCGTGGATCGCATGGCGCGGAACCAGCAGGGCATCCAGGAGCGGCTCGGAGGGCAGTTCGGTCGTGCAGAACATGCCGATCGACAGCCGCTGAGGTATCCCCCCACCGCCGTGCAGAGTTGCGACCATGTCCGCCTGTCTGACCTCCACGACCATTTGGGCGGTGCGCGTAGCCTCATCCACCCGCTCGAAGCGTGTCACTCGACCCTTCCAGGTCCAATCCTGCCCGTGCAAAGTCCAACGAACAACTACGGTCGTCTCCGAGGTCTCCTCCCCGTCGGCGAGCGCCTCGGGGCGCACCGTTTCATCGAGCCATCGTAGCTCTCGCGGGTCGATGCCTACGGAAATCTCGAATGCTTCCATGTCCGTCAGTGTGCCGATTGAAAAGTGGGCCGTCACGACTTGCGATTCGTGAGCTCCGACCGCTTCAACTCGGGCCTCGAACGGGCAGAGGATCTTCGTATTATCCAGATCGTGCCGCCTTTGCTTCGACCGAGCTCTGGCTGCGTCCAGCTTGGCCTCCGTCTCCCGCTTCAAGTGCGGGATCATCGCCTGCCGACTCGCCAACTCGATCAGCACGCCCTGCTGGTGAAGGTACTTACGATGGGCGGCGTCCACGTCACGCCGGGTTCCCACCTTGTCGACGTTGAACAGATTCATGGAAGTCTCGAAGTCGCTCTTGTCAATCGCCAGAAGCTCTCTGGCGTTGCCCGTG
>CBDUZY010000375.1:0-3793 GCA_965371825.1 uncultured bacterium | reverse complement strand
CCTGTCAGCGGTCCAACCGGATGCGCCGTGGTGAGCGACGTCCGGGATTGTGGACACTTTTCCTTGTGGAGAGTTGCCATGCTGCGACAGTCACGCGTGTTACGCCGTAAGAACAAGACGCCCGGGCTCGCCCGGTTAGCGCTTGCCGTAAGTTGTGCGTTCGCATTCTGGGGAGCAACCGTCATCGCCGCGGACGGCAAGCAACCGGAGCAGACCGACGCCGCTGCCGGGGAGGCAAAGTGCCTGACGAACATCACTCAGCTCACCTTCACCTCGATGGGGCTGACGAAGTCCGGCGAAGCCTACTTTTCTCCCGACGGGCGAACGATCATCTTCCAGGCCTTTCCTGAAGGTAAAGATGATTACCAGATTTACACGATGGATCTCGAAAAGCGCGTCCCCAAGATGGTGAGCACCGGGCGAGGCGGGTGCACCTGTGCCTACTTCCATCCCGGCGGCAAGAAGATACTCTTTGCTTCCAGTCATCTCGATCCGACGCTCGACGAGCCCAAAGAGCCCAAAGAGCCCAGCGGTTATGCCTGGGACTTCAACGAGCACATGGACATCTTCGAAGCCGACCTCGACGGCGGTAAACTCAAACGCCTCACCGACGCACCCGGATACGATGCGGAAGGAACCTACTCGACGGACGGGCGGTACATCGTCTTCACCTCGCAGCGCGACGGGGACCTCGAAATATACGTGATGGACGCCGATGGCAAGAACCAGCGCCGCATCACGCACGGCAAAGGTTACGACGGCGGGCCCTTCTTCTCGCCCGACGGGAAGACGATCCTCTATCGCGGCGACCGCCGCTCCGACGACGAGATGAACCTGCAGCTGCGGATTGCGGCGTCGGATGGGAGCTATGACCGGGCCATCACCGACAATCCGATTTTCAACTGGTGTCCGTTCTGGTACCCGACCGGCAAGTGCTTCATCTTCACCCAGACCGACCACGGCGCCTACGCCCGAGGGAAACGGCCCAACTACGATCTCTTCATGATCACGCCCGAAGGCGAGAAGCTCACCAGGATTACGTTTGATCCGGCGTTCGACGGTCTGCCGGTGTTCAGCTCCGACGGGAAGCGGATGATGTGGACGAGCAAACGCGGCGGACTCGACGAAGCTCAGGTCTTCATCGCCGACTTCAAACTGCCGGAGGTTCTCCGCAAGTAACCGCGTTAGGTGCGGTTGGCCAAACAAAGTCCAGCGCGAGACGACGTAACTTCCGGTCAGTCGCCGCCGGTCGACGCTATAATCACCTGGTATGGATAGCTGATTGACGTCGTCGCAGGACGATGATCCCGCACGTCGCCAGCGTGGCGGCCATTACGAGCACGCCCCATTCAGATAGCGTCGGAACAGCGGTCGCGATGCACTGGTCACCGTCGATGTCCAGACCCTCGGTCGCAAAGAACACGGTGCCCGCGAAGCACGCCCCGCCGCCGGCGCTCCGCGGCGTCACATCGTAGCTTACCGAAGCGGGGATCGACGGATCGAAGAACGGTCCCCACTTGACCTTCTCAGCCTCCACGTCCCACGAGCCGCCGTTGCTGATGCTCGACACCAGCCACCCGCGCGGCGGGACGTCCTCGACGATCGCAGCTACGGGATCCGGCGGAGGGACGATCGATATTGAAACGGTCACCGAGACATTCGGCATGTACTGATCCGGCAGATCGCGCGTCGCTCCGTCCGCGAGCGCTCGCGCCGCGCCGCCCGCCCATGCGAAGACGCTCAGCACCGCAATGCAAGTGGGCACGCTTACGTGTGCCGAAAGCACTGTACTCCCCTCTCGAGAATCAGTCCGGCTTTCCGAAGAAAGCCGTGCAACCGGTTTCCGTCGGTCGAGGTCGTATTCGCACCCGCGTCAGTCGATCGCGATCGGCTGATTCACTCCGTCGAACGACACCGTGCCGCGGAATCGAGTCGGTCGCGTCGCATCGGTTGCCAGGTCGGTCTTGGGGCTCATTGCGCCGCCCGTTCGGGTGGCCTTGAACGTTACCGTACGCGATAGGTCGTCCATGAACGGACCCCACTTGACCTTCCGGCTGGACTCATCCCAGCCTCCTCCGTCACTGATCGCGGTCACGTTCCAGCCCCTGGGAACGTGCAATTCCAGAGCGACGGCTGAGGCACCGGCCGGTGCTTCGATCGTGATCGGGACCTTCAGTTCACGGACCCTGCTCGTGCGACTCTTGCTTACGGAACGGATCGACGCGGATGCGCCACCAAGCGCCGTGGTACTCGCCGGCTGGGATGCGTTTCCGCCGGGGTCGGTTCCGTCGCAGCACCACGGAGCCGACGACGGGCACGACGACGGGAACCAATTCGCTTCGCCTGCGTCCCAGCAGTAGCACTCGCCGTTTCGCCAGATGTAGGCCGCACGAGTCATACCGGCCAGGTCGTCGTTGCAGCCCAGCAGCCAGGCGCACGCGTAGCCGATCAACTCGCACATCGAGATGCGGCCGTCCTGACAGCGCCCCTCCGGACAAGTGGTGCAGTCGCCGATTAGACACCACGGGCAAGCCGGCTGCGGCTTATCAGCCCCCATGTGCGGACAGCAGGAAGAGTCGATGCAGTCATCGCCGCAGATTTCTTCGTTGATGCCGTCGATCGAGATCGTACCCGCAAAGCACGCCACAACGCTGACGGGTTCCGTCGGGGTGACGACGTAGCTTACGCTTCTGGGGAAGTTGTGAGCGAAGAACGGACCCCATTTCACCTTCCAGTGGACGGAGTCGAAGACGCCGTCGCCACTTATGTCCGACACCGTCCAGCCGGCCGGCGGCGAGTCCTCCAAGGCGTAGGACGTGGCGCCTTCCCGCGGGCTCAGGTGAATCTGGACGAACTTCGGAGCACCCGGGCAGTAGGACAAGTCCGGATCCGCCAGAGAACGAGTGGCTGCACACGCCGGGACCTCACATACGCCAAAGTAATCGAGCGAGACCGAGGCCATGTCGGCGAAGCACTCGTTGTCATAGGTTCGGCCGTCGCAACCGCAGACCGGTTCGTAGTACTCCGGACATGCCTCCGGGATCGGCACGCATACGCCGAGGACGGTCGAGTCATAACACGCCCCAAGTGGGAACTTGCAGAATTCGTCCGAACTGCACGGCGGATAAGGACCCAGGCCGCCGCAGATACGTTCGCATTCGCCGTAGTGGTCCACGCTCATTCCCGCCCGCGCCGCTTCGCAACCGTTGGGATACGTGACGCCGTCGCAGCCGCACACCGGATCCCACACGTCGGGACAGTCTTCCGGACGCGGCATACACACGCCGGTTTCCACCGCACAGACGTGGAAGAAGCAGTATTGATCGGGTGCGCACATGTCGTTCGACCAGCAGTACAGGGTCTCGCAAACGCCCGCGTAATCCACGCTCATTCCCGCCCGTGCCGCTTCGCAGGCATTGGGATATGTGACGCCGTCACATCCGCAGACCGGTTCCCATATGTCGGGACAGGCCTCCGGACGCGGCACGCACACGCCGGTCTCTGCTAGACAACCATCCAAGAAGCAATACTCATTCGGTTCGCACATGTCGTGCGACCAGCAGTAGCGCGGCTTGCACTCACCCCAGTAGGCAATGGAGACACCGGCCGCGTCGGCCTCACACTCATTGCCATAGGTAACACCGTCACAGCCGCACACTGGGTCATAGTACTCGGGGCAACCCTCCGGCATGATCGTACACACACCGAAGATGTCGTACTCGCCGCATGTCGCGGTCGGGAACTTACAGAACTCATTCGGATCATCGCACGGTATGCCGGCGATCCCTCCGCA
>CBDUZY010000374.1:0-3803 GCA_965371825.1 uncultured bacterium | reverse complement strand
GGAGGGGATCCGGACCTGCGCGGGATGGGGAGGATTCGTTGAACGGGGACGGGAGTGCTGTGAGTCTGTCGACGTCGCGGGCCGCCGCTCGCAGGAGAACCCGGATGGGAGGGGTAGGCGCAGGCGGTGTGCCCGCGGCTCCTCGAGTGTAAGCGCCGGTACGCAGGCCTGTACTGGGCGCCCCACCGAAACAAGGCACCCAGTTTCCTGACATCCTGTCGAGAAAGGGCACCGAACAAGCGTGGCGCCGGTTCCCCACCCGGTGAAAACACGGGCTGCAAACTCTTCCCACACCTTCTTCAACAGGCTGCAAAGAGAGCAACGCGCCCAGTCGTGCGCCCGCGCGGGCTGAACTCCGGCGATCGTTTTGCTAGCTGCCGTCGGGGTCGACGACCATTGTCCCGGGCGAGACCATCTGCCCGGGCGACTGCATCTGATAATCGGAGTCGAGTTCTTGCTCCGGCGCTTGTGCCGGTGCCTGGCCGTCGTCGCGATACTCGTAGGTCCTCACGCTCTTGTGGGAGGACGTCTCGCAACCCAGCATTCCGACAGTGCAAGCTACCACAGCCACAACGCAGCCGGCCGATCTAAGCCAAATTCGCATCATCTGTGTCCTACCTCAATTCGCCAAGCCGACGTTTGTCGGCGCGAGAACGCGTCCTGCGTGACCGTCTTGGACAGGCGATTACCCTCGCCGGCCGACAATCAGCGAGTGCTGATTGATGACCGACCAGATCTCAGCCGCCGGGATCGACACCGTTACCGTCGCGACTCCACCGGAGAATGTAGCGGGGCCCGCCACCGCGCCGGAGATCACCGCGTTGACCTGCGTCGTGATCTCATCGTACTGAGTGATGAAATCGCGCACTAGTGTGCCGGCGCTGATGTCCAGTCCGTTTACCTCCTCGGCGAGCTTCCGCATCGCGTCGAGAGTGGCAGCCCTCGCCGCCTTCAGCTTGCCCTGGGCGGTGTCCATGTTCGGATCCGTCCCCTGGCCGGTCGCCTCGATCGTCCGCCCCATCCACTGCGGCATTTCGACGCCCGCGGCCTGGGCCTGACTGAGGAAACGCGGATTGGGCACGCCGGAACCCGTGGCCCCAACCATCTCGCGCTTGATGGTCTTTTTGATGTTGGTGATGTCCGTGGTCGTCACCTTGTTACCGTGATAGTACTCGCTGTGTAGCTCCTTGATCTTGGTAACGATCTTCTCGACCGGCACCTCCATGGTGACCTCGACTATCAGTTCGTCCGTGTGGAGGTACTTGCCCACCTGAACCGCGCCGACAACGATTCCCTGGGCTCGCGCGCTGATTTCGTCCGACTCCGTGACGAAGTCGCGGACCAGGGTGTCGGAGGTTAGGCGCAACCCCTGGATCTGCTCGAGGAGTTTGCGCATCCCGTCGACCCGGGCGGCACGTTCAGCCATCAGGCGCGCCTGCGGACCGACCGTCTTCCATATCGCCGGTACGCTCATCGTCGGCGCGTAGCCGGAAGGAAGGGGCGTTATGATCTCCTCGACGCCGAACGGAAGGTCCGGAGGGAGTTCCGGTCTGGGGGCGCCGCACCCCGTGACCCGGATGACGTCGGTCTTGACCCGCTCTTGGATGTTCTGAAAGTCCGTGCTCGTGACGGTGTTCCCCTCGTAGTGTGTGGCGTGTATCTCTTTTAGCTTCGTGACGAGCTTGGCCACGGTGACCTCGGCGTCTACTTCGCACACGCCGTCGTCGTAGTACCGCGGCGGACCGAGCCGGATCCCCTTCACGAAGGTGTCGACACCGGTGCGAATCTCGTCGCTCTCGGCCACGAAGTCGCGCACATAAGTGTCCGACGTGATCTGGACCCCGTAGACAGTCTCAGCAAGCTTGCGGTAGCAGTCAGCCTCGGCCGCCCGCCTCGCGAGCAGTTTGTTCTGCGCCTTGGAGGCGGGGTTCTGCGCCGCGACAGGCAGCACGATGCCCAGCACCGCCAGCGATGCGAGCCTAACTAGATTTTTGCCTAACATCTGCATGTCTCCTTCAGCTGTTCACACCCACCGCGACGGCCGGACTGTCAGTTCGTGACGCCACCGCCGCCGGTTGGGCCGGTTATTCAGTATGACACGTCGACCGCGCGAAGGTTGGTCACCGGTCTTAAGCCACCTACGCGCGTTTCCCAAGATTCCCCGATATGGTCGCCTCAACATGGTCTTCCGAACGCGGTCCGACCGGAAACTGCCGCTCCGGAGCCGCCCGGTATCCCATGCCTCGGAAGTCCAGCACCGCTCCGCTACTTGCGGATCCTCGATCCGTAGGTCTTCACCCGATCGCGGGCATCCATATAGGCCCGGTTGTTTTGTCCGGCACACGCCCGCTGATAATAAGAGAGGGCTCGGTCGTGGTTGCCCAGGGCCTCGCTCGCCACGCCCGCACCGAAGGCCGCCCGGTGATCGCCGGGTTTCTCGGCGATTGCCGCCTGGAACGCGGAAAGGGCGTCACGGTAGGCCTCGGCCCGCAGCCATCGAACTCCCTGGACACAGTTCGCGTTGGAACTCGAGGTCACGACCTCCTCAACGTCGATTCGGCAAGCCATCAGCGTGCTCACGAACTCGCGCGCTCCGCGCTCGACGAGCGTACCGATGATTTGGTCCCGAGGCGTAAGATCGGCCTCGGTGCTACTCGACCCGAATATGGGGCTGGCCTTCGTTCGATCGGTGGCACGGTACGTCCGCGGGCTGAAGTATTCCCAGACCTTCCCATTGCCCGAGTCAACGAGCTTGAAGGACGTCTGCACGGTCATGTTACGCGAGACCGTCTCGACCTCCTCGGTGCGGATGTCGGTGCCACCGCCACCCCACCCATGTCCGCCCCAGCCGGAGAGGTTCAGGCCCGCGAGGGTTCGCTGCTTGCCGATATGCTTCTCGACCTTGACGTTGATGTTGCTGAGCAAGTACCCCTCGGCGCCGATCAGTTTACCGCCGGATCCGCCCGATCTCGTCGACATACCGGCGGCTGCGAGATCGGCCTCGTCGAACACCGCCTGCGTGTCGCGACGTTCGGTCACGGTAATATCAGTACCGAAGCGGCTTCGCGATTCGTTGATGAGCGATTGCAGCACGGTAACAGCCATGTCGGACCATTTGGGATCAGTGGTTTCGCCCACCTTGGCCGGCATGACCGCGATCGTCTCCATACCCGGCGGAAGCCCCTTGTCCGCCTCGACGACATAACTGAAGGCAACCGTTGCCTGTTCGGTCGAGCTACACCCAACTATCGAAGTTGCCGCGAACAGGACACACGCCAGACCCATTGCACGTTTGAGATTCAACATGAAGACACCTCCAGTGGTTTCATTCTCGACGGATTAAGCCACGGCAGCCGCCCGGCCCGGCTGCCAACCGCAATAGCAGACCACCGCCGCCCGACGCCGTCAACCCGCGAAAGACGCCGTTTGACAGCTTTCGATGCCCCTTCCTACAATCGCGCGTTGGACAGGTCGGAAAGTTGGGGCAGCCTCGGTGATTCCTCGAAAGAAGACAAGGAAGGTACACGTCGGCCGTGTCGCGATTGGCGGCGACGCACCCATCTCGATCCAGTCGATGACCTCGACCCACACGTACGAGGTCGACGCCACGGTGGGGCAGATACACCGACTCGCCGAGGCCGGCTGTGATATTGTCCGCGTGGCGGTCCCCGACCGGCGCGATACCCAGGCCCTTCCGGCGATCCTCGATCAGTCACCCGTTCCGATCGTGGCTGACGTCCACTTCCAGTTCGAGAGGGCCCTCGAGGCTGTCGAAGCGGGGGTTCACAAGATCCGGCTCAACC
>CBDUZY010000373.1:0-3812 GCA_965371825.1 uncultured bacterium | reverse complement strand
TGGCCGATGACTCCGAATCGCACGACACCCACCACGGCTGTCTTCCTCCTGCGGTACTCCGTCGAGTGCCTCACGATCCTGGCGATCCTCTTCATTCTCCAGTCGGGACTGGTGCCGTTCGATCTCACCGCGGAGTCTTCCACACCTGGCACTAGAACCCTGTTCGACACAAGGACGTCCGACGCGACGTTCCCCGACCTCGTCAGTAACATCTTCCTGTACGTTCCGCTCGGCGCGCTAGCCTACTTGAGCCTTCGTCGGATTCTCAGTATACGGGTGCTTGCATGGCCGGGCGCGGTCGTCAGCTGTCTACTCATTAGCGGGTCCATCGAGTGGCTTCAGGCGTACTCGGATTCGCGCGTATCGTCGTTGGTGGACCTGGTCGCCAACGGTGTCGGAGGGGCACTTGGCGCCTCGCTCTCGTCAGTGGGTCGGCGGTTTATCCCGTCGATCCTGGGCGCCGCCCTGCACGAGTTTCACGAACGACCCGCGTCCGCGATCCTCAAGAGCTACTGCGTAGTAATGATCGTCTTCGCCGTGCTGCCGTTCTCGTTTACGCTCGACGCATCACGGCTCAAGCAGGTTGCCAAGGCCGCCAGCTTCGTGCCCTTCGGTGAGATCCACAAGGACAAGATCCTGAGCGAGGCGTCGCGGGCAGCCGGTGATTACGAAGGTCTCGCCCATCACCAGTGGCGGCGTATGCAGCGCTGGTCACGCTGGGCTGCCGAAGCGGCCTCCTTCGTCGTGCTCGTTTGGCTAACTAGACATGTGTTGCGGCGGGTCTACAGGTTCAGCCGGCGAGCAACCTTACTTCTCGTATTGTGGTTCTGCGGCGTCTTCGCCATAGTGTTGAGTGTCCTGCAATTCACGGTGCTGACCCGCGGGTTCGACGTCACGGATATCCTGTTCCGGCTCGTCGGCATGGCGTTCGCGTTGCTGGTCTACCCGGTCTATCTGCGACCCGGCGGACGGGGCATCGGCGACATTCCGGACGACCGGTGGCGGCGTCTGGCGTACATTGGGTGTGTCGGCGCGGCTGCGTACATCGTCTACGCGGGGACGATCCCGCTTATGTTCGGCGAGACCGAAGGAGCGGCGCTGGCCGCGGTGACATCCGATTCCTTCCTTCCCTTCATGGCCTACTTCGTCACCAGGTTCGACGTGATGATGACGGACGTGATGGAGAAGTTCGCCTCGAATGCGGTCTTTGCAGCCCTACTGGCGACATGCTGGGTCCGCGTGCGACGACTCTCCTTCGGCGAGAGGCTGGGGTACATACTGCCTGTGTGCCTGACCCTGTCCGTGGCGACCGAGGCGATCCAGATGTTCATTCCGGTCCGTGTGGCCACGCTAAGCGACCCGATGCTCGCCTGTGTCGGCTGCGTCGTCGGAGTGGTCGCCCAGCAGCACGGCGTCGCATTCTACAGATTCGCATCTACCCACGACGTGCTGGGTGCGGATCCCCTCCGAAAGAGCGAGTCGAGACGCGGACTGCATACCCTCACCGATACGCTTGTGGCCTCGCTGGTGAATCCTGACGAGCATGCCCCCGCCGAATCCGTGCCAAGGCGGAGACCGGTCCCCCAGCGCGACAGCCGGTAGCGATCATTCGCGGCGTGGCGGCCCCTGGTGGTCCTCATCGCGCAGAACCGTATAATGGCCAACTTATCGTAGTTGGACGCGACAAACTGGTCTTCATTCAGAGGCAGAGCACCATGAAGAAAATACGGTTGATGACCCCCGGCCCGACGATGGTTCCAGAGGACGTCCTGCTGGAGATGGCCCAACCCATGGACCATCACCGAACGGCTTGGTACCGGGGAATGATCGAGGAGTGCCACGGGCTCCTTCAATACCTGTTTCAGACAAAGGCGACGTGCGCTACCATTGCCGGGAGCGGCACCACCGCGGCTGAGGCAGCCATCGTCGGCTGCTGCCCACCGGGGCACAAGGCCCTCGTCGTCGTGAACGGCAAGTTCGGCGAGCGCTGGGCGAAGGTTTGCGCCAGGTTCGGCATTGCGCACACCGAACTTCCGATTGAGTGGGGACACGGTGCCAAGGGGGCGGACATCGCCAAGGCTATGGACGCCGATCCGAAGATCGACACGGTCATCTGCGTTCACAGCGAGACCTCGACCGCGTCGCTGACGGATGTTCCGGCCATCGCCCGTCTCACCCGTGATCGCGGTGCGATCCTCATCGTTGACGGAATCACGTCCGTCGGCGCAATCCCCGTGAAGATGGATGAGTGGGGCGTCGACGTCTACATCAGTGGGTCGCAGAAGGCGATGATGCTTCCGCCGGGGCTGGGGTTCGTCGCCGTCGGCAACCGGGCCTGGGAACGAATCGACTCAGGAAACATGCCGGTCCTCTACGGCGACCTGAAGGCGTATCGCAAGTCGCTCGAGAAGTGGGACGTCCCCTACACGCCACCGGTGACGCTGACACGCGGCCTGCTGCACGTCCTTCGGGGCATCAAGGAGCGGACTCTCGAAGGCATCTGGGCCGAGACCTCCCTGATGGCCAGGGCAACCCGGGCGGCGGCCGTGGCTATGGGTATGGAGCTTTTCGCCGTGGATACGGTGGACTCGGTGACGGCCATGGTCGTGCCCGAGGGTGTGGATGAGGGCACGCTTCGCAAGACCCTAAGGGGCACATACGGATTCCAGGTAGCGGGCGGTCAGGCCCACCTGAAGGGCAAGATTATCCGCTTTTCGCACATGGGTTACGTCGACCAGTTCGACACGCTCGGCGCGATCGGGGCCGTGGAGCTTTCTCTCCTCGCCCAGGGACACAAGATGGAACCCGGCGCCGGTGTGACAGCCGCACAGAAGGTGTTCGCCGAAGTCGCGAAGTAGCCCCGCTTCTCGTGGGCGGTGCCGCGGCCGATTCCTTGCCACCCACAGGGAGTGGCGTTACATGATGTTAGGACGGCGACAGAATTCGAGTCAGGTGTCCACGATGGTGACGAACCGTAGAACGTCCGCCTCGCTCATACTGGCTACGCTGCTTATTCCGACCGGCGCTTGCCGGTCGCCGGGCGAGCTAGCCGGGCTGGTCAAGGAGAATGACTCGCTCCGCCGGGAAGTTTCCAGGTTGGAGCGCACGATGGCCGACCGAGACGGCTCAGCGGCGGCGCTTCGCCAACAGATCGAAGACCTCAAGGGCTTCCGCACGGATCGACCGGCTGACCTGTTCGCTCCAGTAAGCATAGAAATCGTCAGCCGGTCCGGCGGCGCTGACTATGACGGCAAGCCCGGCGATGACGGCGTGACCGTCTACCTTCGACCGCGCGACGCCGACGGCGATGCGGTGAAGGCGCCTGGGCTGATCCGAATCCAGGTGCTTGACAACACAGACCTCGAGGAACCTCGCCTGATCGGCGTGTACACGTTTGACGGTCCCGACGAGCTGCGAGAAGCCTGGCACGGCAAGTTCGGCACGCAGCACTACACGCTCAAGTGCCCGTTCATGCCCGACGTCGACCTCCCGACATCGCGCAAGCTACTGGTGAGCGCAGCGTTCGTCGATTTCCTAACCGGTGCCACGCTCACGACGAGTCGGGAGGTGACCTTCGCCAAGGCGAGCGATTGATGCGTGAGATAACCCTCTTGCCGCAGCGTCCGGTGTGAGGTATACTTTAGGGTGGGAAGGCACGGCACCGGCCGAGTGTGGTACCGGTTTCCAACCGGTGGAAGCACGGAAGACCTCATGGCGGAAGACTCGCATCAAGCTGCGACACCGGACGATACCACGGTTACGACACTGACCGCGCCGGTCAAGAAGCCCGCGCCTCCGCGCCGCAAGGCGAA
>CBDUZY010000372.1:0-3814 GCA_965371825.1 uncultured bacterium | reverse complement strand
CGTTAGTATCGCTACATGCTGCGCCTGCAGGCGAACGGGAAGGGGCAGAGGTCGCACGTGAATGACCGGCTGGAAAGTCGGCCCCGCAAATGGAAGGGGGCTCTCCACGAGAGTGGAGTTGTTCAGATCGCGGCTAGGACGGCGGCGTAGTACTCTTGCTGCTGCCCTTCAGCATTACCGGCCAGTCGGCGCGCCGGAGGGTGACGAGTGCCCAGATGCACAGGGGGATGAGCATCCAGCCGGTGGCTGATCCGGCGATGATCCAATAGAAGAAGTTCATGCTGTGCCGCACCGTTCGCTCGCCGATGAGGGCCCCGAGCGAGCTTCCCGATCCGTAAGCAAGCGGAAACGACATGATGATCAGGGCGACGTACACGTGAACCACAACCAGGCCCCACAGCAAGGCACGCCATCGGCGTCGCCAAGGAATAGGCGTCGCGACGATCAGGGCCAGAACAAACGCTGTCGGCATGTAGCCGTCCAGCCGACTGCCGATGCGTATAGGCCGCCTGCTGCCATCGGGGTCGGTGAACACGATCTCGGTGTCACGATCCGGGTCGGGATCGTCGCAAGAATCAAACCACACCGCCCGCTCGGAGTCGGGTCCGACCCTCTCGGAGCCCAATCCGACAAGAACGTTGCCCGCCCGGCGAAACAGCGCCCCATAGGGTTCGCGAACCACCGGCCACAAGACCATCAGCGGCACAAAGACTACCAGGAAGCAAAGGAAGAAGCCGCCGATGAGCTTAGTTGCGGACATCGACTCGCCTCCGTTCACGTCGCGTGGCCCAGTGCATCCAGACAGCCCAGAACGCGACGGCGAGAACGATGAACACCGGCTGCCAGATCTGCTCGTGGATCATGTCGAACGAGGCGGGGGCGTGGACGCCGACGAAAAAGAGACTGCTGACGCGGATGATGTTGATGACCATCATGGCCAGCGACCCGACGATGATGCCCGGTATCTTGAGCCAGAATGAGGCGGGCGAGGCGATCACAGCCGCGATGAACGTCGCCGCCGGTTCGATTGCGTCGCAGCCACGGACTATTTCGACCGAGAAAGCCGACGTGTGGACGAAACGATCGACAATGGTGACGTCGTAACCGAAGAGGCCCACGACCGCGCCGGTGGCTTGTGCAACGAGTTGCAGATGAGTCCGAAACCACGCGCTGTCCGCGTCGCGGGTGTGAATGAATCCGTAGAACAGAGCCATCAGGATGACGAAGGTAAGCACGGCTCGGAGCACCGGTCTTGTTGCTCCTATCCGGCGAAACCGGGCGCCACGACGCCGTCCACTCGCCGATCGCGACTCGGTCTTGCCCGGAGTATTCTCGGGATGGCGGCCCTTCGCTGGGGGCGAACCGGGTCTGGATTTGCCCTTGCTGTTCTTGTCGTCGCCTCTTCGCATATGTCGTGACGCCCTGGTTCACACTGGCCGTACTCGGCTCTAGTACACACAGAAACGCGGCGACGGTCAACATGCAAGGACCGCCGGCGCGGAGGAGGACTCCGCGGCGGGTGGCAGCCCGCGAGAGTCGGGCTATGCTGTTTGTCATGGTTGTGGAGATACCGAGTACGGCAGTCTGTTTAGGGTGCGGCTACGCTCTGCGCGGGCTGCCGGAAGCAGTATGTCCCGAGTGCGGTCGAGCTTTTGACCCTGCCGATTCCACCACGTACGACGAACCGACGCGACCGACCGGTTGGCGCCGATGGGCTCAAGCGCCGCCGCTCTCCCGTTGTGTGGTCGCCGCGATGTGTGCCGTGGCATACGCTTATTGGTCGAGCGAGCCCGGAGGGCTCTTAGCAGGGTTCGGGGGCGTTTGGATGTGGCCGGTCGGTCTCGGATTGACGGCTTGGCTTGTGGCCGACTACAATCTCCGCGTTAGAGCCGTGATCAGAGATCGACGACGAGCCTCCCTGGACCGAGTTCCCGCATGGCGCGGAGGCTGGTTACGTTGGGCGATCGTACCGATCTGCCTGGCACTTATCTTCTCGGCAATGCTGACATCATGGCCCATGCGACTCAGATTCGAATTGAGTCGAGGTGCCTTCGAAGACGCAGTACGTAAGCTCAACGCCGGAACCGACCCGAAAACGCTGACGGGCAGGATCGGGCTTCTACCAGTAAGAAGAATCACTCAATACGGCGTCGGAGGTGTGTACTTCCAGACCGGGTTGGCAGGCTGGGACCGCGTTGGGCTCGACCATTGTTCTGCCGATGACGGATGCCACTTCGGCCAACTGCGCCTCAACGCCGAGTGGTGCGCGGATATGCACTGAGGCAGCGACCGTTTTCCGCCCAGTCCGACCCACACGTGCTGCGATGCTGCGTTTCTTTCAATAATCACGACGTGGAATTGTGATGCCCCCTCCCATCCGATTAGGCTTTGGGCGGCGAATACGGGAGGACACTGCCGTGGGCGATCACGGGACATTCGACGTCGTTACAGGAGCATTCGGCTACACGGGCAAGTACATTGCCCGTCGCTTGCTCGAGATGGGGCGACGCGTCAAGACACTGACCGGACATCCCGAACGGGTGAATCCATTCCAGGACACCATCGACGTTGCTCGCTTCGATTTCGACAGACCCGACCGGCTGATTGCCAGCCTGCGCGGGGCCTCGACGCTCTACAACACTTACTGGATTCGATTCCCGCGAGGGAGTCTCACCTTCGATGCCGCTGTCGAGAACACCCGGGTGTTGTTTCGCGCGGCGGCTGACGCCGGTGTGAAACGCGTCGTTCACATCAGCATCACCAATCCGTCCGAGGACTCTCCATTGGACTATTTCAGAGGTAAGGCTCTTCTCGAACGGGCTCTAGTTGAGACGGGTCTCTCTTACGGCATCTTGCGCCCGACGGTTGTGTTCGGCAGAGAAGACATTCTCATCAACAACATTACGTGGTTGCTTCGCAAGTTCCCGGTATTCGTAGTACCCGGGTCGGGTGACTACTGCCTGCAACCGATCTTCGTGGAGGACCTCGCTAACCTCGTCGTCGACGCCGGACGGACCCGTGACAACACCGTTCTCGATGCTGCCGGACCGGACGTGTTGACTTTCAACGACTTGGTCCGACAGGTTGCCCAAGCTGTCGGAAGCAAGTCGCGGGTCATACACCTGCCGCACGGATTGGCCGTGAGTGTCGCGCGAATCATCGGTTGGTTCCTCGGCGATGTGCCGCTGACGATGCAGGAGGCCGAGGGTCTAATGGCTAACCTGCTCGTTTCAGACCAACCGCCCATGGGCCTAACACGCTTCAGCGAGTGGCTTCCTGCCAACTCGGCTACGCTGGGAACCAGCTACTCGTCCGAACTCGCGAGGCACTATCGCTAGGGTGAGAAGCGGGGGCTCACGCAGTTTGTCGGTCTACGCCACGTCGATCAAGTCGATTGTCCGGCTATATCGCTGGACGAGGGCGCGGCGGAGGGGGGAGTGCTCCGGTCGGGTCAGGTCGGAGTCGGCTCGCAGGATTCCGGCGGCGTCGTCTCGGGCTTCCTCGAGGATCGCGAAGTCGGTCACGATGTTGGCCACCTTGAACGTCGGCAGGCCGTGCTGGCGCGTGCCCATGAGTTCACCCGGACCGCGGAGGCGGAGGTCCTCTTCCGCGATGCGAAACCCATCGTTCGTCTCGCAGAGGATAGATAGGCGGGCATTGGACGTCTCGCCCTTGGGTTCCGCGAAGAGCAGGCAGTACGCTTTCTTCGAGCCCCGTCCGATTCTACCGCGAAGCTGGTGCAACTGACTCAGGCCGTAGCGTTCGGCGTGCTGGACGATCATCATCGTCGCGTTGGATACATCGACGCCGACCT
>CBDUZY010000371.1:0-3820 GCA_965371825.1 uncultured bacterium | reverse complement strand
ACGCTGCGCTCGGCGCCGCCGACTCCGAGCAGGAAGATCAGCGACTGTTTCATACCCGCCCTACGGACCTTGGCCGCGGCTTCGACATGATCGGCCGAGGTAGCCCCCTTGGCGATTTGCTTCAAGGTTACGTCGTCGCCGGATTCCGGACCGATATAGAGCAGTTTCAATCCGAGATCGCGCAGTCGATCCAATTCTTCCTGCGGTTTGGCCAACAGGTTCAAAGCCGTCGCGTAGCAACTCACGCGGCGCAGATTGGGGAAGGCATCGTCGAGCGCTTTGAGAATCGGCTCCCAGTGGTCGAGGTCCATCACCAGGGCATCGCCGTCCATGACGAAGACCTTGCGGACTCGATCGCCGAGCGCCCGCCCGGCCATGGTGATGTCCTCGAGCGTTTCGGTCAGTGAACGCACCCGAAACTTCTTCTCATGGTAGGTCGCACAATACGTACAGTGGTTCCACGAGCAGCCGATTGTAGCCTGGAGCAGAAGGGAGTGGGCCTCGCTTGGTGGGCGATAGACGGAGCCTTCGTAGCGCATAGTGCGATCATACTGGGACGCAGCCGGTTAGGAAAGCACGTAAGCGCGCGGTGCCGGAGAGAAGGTCCAGACGGTTGCAGGCGATCGATCCACCAGGGCTTGTCGTGTTCCTCCGAGCGCTGTAGTCTGCCGGAGTACCAGTGACACGCATTTGGAAGACGGGAGGTTGTTATGCGCAGCACGGAAGAGAACCTCAAAGAGGCGTTTGCCGGCGAGAGCCAGGCCAACCGCAAGTACGTCGCCTTCGCCGACAAGGCGGACAAGGACGGTTTCCCGAACGTCGCCAAGCTGTTTCGGACGACGGCTGAGGCTGAGACGATCCACGCCCTTGGACATTTCAGCGCCATGGGCGGCGTGGGTTCGACCGCGGATAACCTCCAGGCGGCTGTCGACGGCGAGACCTACGAGTACACGGAAATGTACCCGCCGATGGTCGAGCAGGCTGAGAGCGAAGGGCACAAAGCCAAGCGCATGTTCAAGTACGCCGTCGCCGTCGAGGCCGTCCACGCCAGACTCTATCAGCAGGCTCTCGAGACGGTGAAGGCGGGCGAGGACTTGGACGTGACGAACTTCTACCTCTGCCCGATATGTGGACATATCGAATTCGGTAAGGCGCCGGCATCATGCCCGATCTGCGGCGCAAAGGCGGAGAAGTTCGTCCAGGTGTGACGGCGTGGTCGGGCCGAATGCGCGGACAGGGTGTGCGAACCGGGCACACACGCCCCATCCTCCCATCTGGCATCGCAACAACCGGATCACGTAGACGCAGCGATGAGCGACATAACGCGCATTCTTCAGGAAGTCAGAGACGGCAAGCACCGCGCGACGGACAAGCTATTATCGGCCGTCTACGACGAGTTGCGCAGGTTGGCGGCGGGCAAGCTCTCCCACGAGCGCCCCGGGCAGACGCTCCAGGCCACAGCCCTTGTTCACGAAGCCTACATGCGCCTGCTGGGTGGGGAGGCCTTGCACTTTGAGAACAGCGCCCATTTTTTCGGCGCGGCCGCGGAGGCCATGCGACGCATCCTGGTCGAATCCGCACGGCGGAAGGCTCGCCTCAAACGCGGCGGGAAGTTTCGGAGACGTGAACTCGACGACGCCGACGTCATCACGAACTCAGACCCGACCGACCTCATCGCCCTGGACGACGCGCTGAACAGATTGGCACGGGAAGACGAGGTCAAGGCCGAACTCGTCAAGCTCCGCTATTTCGCCGGATTGACGGTGGAGCAGGCCGGGCAGGTACTGGGAATCTCGCGGGCAACAGCCGACCGCTACTGGACATTCGCCCGCACGTGGCTTTATAAAGAGATCAGCGGGTTCGATGATCCCAAGTAGAATCGAGCACCGCGTGAGGCGCCACCGGCGCGAACGGCGCATGGCCCTGCGGAGGTCATAGGAGCTGTTGAAGAAGGTGTGGCACGGGGTCTAACCCGTGTCTTCACCGGTTGGAAACCGGTGCCACACTTGCTCGGTGCCCCCTTTTCAACAGGCTTTTGAGAACCGTAGGTCGTCCGGGAGACGGGTGTCGATGTCGGCACCAGTCCGCCGCACGAGCCCCGTCCGCGCAGTAACCGCGCATTCGGCTGAAACAGACCGCCTCGGGAACATTGCCGTGCCTAGTCCGGGACATGAAAAACTGGAAGAGCTGTTCAGCGCCGCACTTCGGAAAGACACCGGTGCGGGGCGCGACGCATTCCTGGACGATGCATGTGGCGATGATGTCGCCCTTCGTTCACAACTCCGCCAGTTGCTTGACGCACACGATAGCGCGGGCTCGTTCCTCGACTCACCCCCGGTCGATCCCGACGCTACGGTCGAAGTCCACGAGCTGACCGAGGTTACGGGCACCAAGATCGGGCGGTACAAGATTCTGCAGGAGATCGGCGAGGGCGGTTTCGGCTCGGTCTACATGGCCGAGCAGGAGGAACCGGTCCGGCGGATGGTCGCCGTGAAGGTCATCAAGCTCGGGATGGACACCAAGCAAGTGATCGCCCGCTTCGAAGCCGAGCGCCAGGCGCTCGCCTTGATGGACCATCCCAACATCGCCCGGGTGCTCGACGCGGGCGCGACCGAATCCGGAAGGCCCTACTTCGTAATGGAGCTGGTAAAGGGCATCAACATTACGGAATACTGCGACAAGCATCGGCTTTCGACTAAGGAGCGGCTGCACCTGTTCGTCGCGGTCTGCCACGCGGTGCAACACGCCCATCAAAAGGGAGTTATCCATCGCGACCTCAAACCCAGCAACGTCCTGGTGACGTTGCACGACGGCACGCCGGTGCCCAAGGTGATCGACTTCGGCATCGCCAAGGCAACGAGTCAACGGCTCACCGAAAAGACTCTCTTTACCGAGTTCCGCCAGTTCCTGGGCACGCCCGAGTACATGAGCCCGGACCAGGCGGACATCAGCGGGCTGGACGTTGACACCCGGACCGACATTTACTCGCTGGGTGTTCTTCTCTACGAACTGCTGACCGGAACGACGCCGTTTGATGGCCAGAGGCTTCGGGGAGCATCGTTCGAGGAAATCCGGCGGACGATTCGCGACGTGGAACCGCCAACACCTTCGGCACGGTTACAGACGACGAACGCGACGCAGACCGGAGTGAACATCGCCAGGCTTCGACGGACGGAACCGGTGGCGCTTTGGCGGCGCGTTCGCGGCGATCTCGACTGGGTCGCCATGAAGGCGATGGAGAAGGATCGCACGCGCCGTTACGCGACAGCCAAGGATCTGGCTGATGACGTCGAGCGGCACTTGCGTCTCGAGCCGGTCCAGGCCGGCCCACCCGGAGTGACTTACAAGGCCGGCAAGTTCGTCAAGCGGCATCGAATCGGAGTCTTGGCCGGGTTGCTGGTCTGCATAGCGTTGATGACCGGCCTCGCATTTGCGACCGCCGGGTTCATCGAGGCACGAAGGGCCCGAAGCGCGCTGGAGCTGGAGCGCGACGGCGCCGAGCTTGCTCGGGCGAACGAACAACATCAGCGTACACTGGCCGAGGCAAGTGCGGGCGAGGCTCGCAAGCAAGCTGCCAAGTCCGTGACGCTGAGTCGGTTTCTGCAGGAGATGCTGGGCTCGGTGGATCCGGGCAAAGCGCTCGGACGCGAAGTCACGGTGCGTTTCATTCTGGACGAGGCCAGCCGGAAAATCGACGAGGGGGCACTGGCGAATCAGCTCGAGGTCGAGGCGGCCGTGCGACTGACGCTCGGCGAAACCTACAAGGCACTGGGCCTGTACGCCGCCGCGGAAAAGCACGTCGGCGCGGCGCAAGGAATAT
>CBDUZY010000370.1:0-3828 GCA_965371825.1 uncultured bacterium | reverse complement strand
GCGGGGCGGTATCGTGTGCGCTTGGCATCGCCGGAGGAGGCGCCGCCCGTCGCAATGGAGGTCGATCCAATCACCGACGCAAAGTCCGAATCCAAGACTCAGTCGCCGCCCAAGAGCCGAGTGTGGGCAACGGTACAACGGATCATGCGCGCTCGCATAACGGCCGGCGTTATCACCGTGTTGCCCATTTGGATCGCCTTCCTCATCGTAAAGTTCATCTTCGAGGCCAGCCGTGACATGTCCCTGTGGGTCGTGGTGCGCTACCTGCGAAGCCCCTGGGGTGCGACGCTTGTTGAGTCCTGGGGAGTGGACCCGGCGGTCCTTGATGAGCAGGGGATTACTGCTCTTAGCACGGGTTGGCAATGGGCCGTCGGTGGGTTTTGCGTCTTCCTGACGATGTTCTTCCTGTATGTCGTGGGAGTGCTGACGGCGAACATTCTCGGTCGTCGTATGGTCAAGGGCCTCGAGAGCCTGGTCGATCGTGTACCGTTGGTCAAGACCGTCTACCGGGCCTCGAAGCAGATTCTCCAGGCGTTTACGGGCGAAGATTCGAGAGATTTCCAGCGGGTCGCCTTGATTCCCTATCCGAGCATGGAGGTCCGCTCAATCGGCTTCATCACCGCGATCACGAAGGACTCTCAGACCGGTGAGGAGCTATGTACCTGCTTTCTCGCGACGACGCCGAATCCAACCACCGGCTACGTGTTCGTGCTACGGCGCTCCGATGTAATCGAGCTTGACTGGGACGTCGAGGAGGCGATCAGCGTGATCATGTCGGGCGGTGCCCTGGTCCCGCCGACTATGCCTCTCGTTGTCGGCATCCCGACTTCCGTCAGGTCCGTCAGGTCCGTCACCCCCGGCAAGGTCGATCCCGGCGAAACGCCGCCCGCCGGCGGAACTGCGCCCGGATCCTGACCCAGTTTTCGATCCGACGTCGCCAGCCCCAATTGCCGCGTTGCATGCCTCGGCGGCAGGGGCGGTTGTGCTGGCACGCCACATGCTTGCGCGTATACTTCAAAGCTCTACCCGGTTGAGTTGGCGCTTCCGGGTTGATTTCGATGTCATAAGTGCCTGTGAAATAGAAGGTTAGGGCTCTTCGGCAAGTCTTGGGAGTCCGCTCGACGGCGGTGTCGGGCAGGGTGTCGCATCTGCGCGATGGACGGGGAGCCCCACAAGGAGATTAAACCGTTGAACATGAAACGCTGGAACACAGTTCTTGCCCTTCTCGTACTGGGCATCGCAATGCTGACCGGGGCGCCGGCGGCGCTCGCTCAGGAGCCCGGTGTCGCCGAAGCGGCGCCGCAGGTCGAACGTTGGGTTTGGCTCATGTGGGGAATCGCCCCGGCGGCCTCACTACTGGCGCTGGCCTTCGCGTGGCGGTTCTACCGTGAGATGCTACGGTCGGACGAGGGCGACGAGGACATGATCCGTATCTCCGGATACGTCCGCGACGGGGCCATGGCCTACCTCTGGCAGCAGTACAAGGTCGTGACCGTGTTCTTCATATGCGTCTCGGCCATTCTGTTCTACATGGGGTGGTACTTGCACGTGCAGCACCAGATCGTGTTCGTGGCGTTCTTGACCGGCGGGTTCTTCAGCGGTTTGTGCGGGTTTCTGGGGATGAAGACGGCGACGCACGCGTCGCATCGCACGACGGCCGGGGCGCGAAAGTCGCTCAACGACGGGCTGGTCGTCGCCTTCCGAAGTGGGGCGGTCATGGGGCTGGTAGTGGTCGGTTTCGGACTGATCGACATTGCCCTATGGTTCGTACTACTCGAGTCCGGCATCTTGCCGTTTGAGTTCGCCCAGAACATGTCGCTCAACGAGATAACCGTCGTCATGCTGACCTTCGGCATGGGGGCCAGCTCGCAGGCACTCTTCGCCCGTGTAGGGGGTGGGATTTACACCAAGGCCGCCGACGTCGGGGCCGATCTGGTCGGGAAGGTCGAGGCGGGCATCCCCGAGGACGACCCGCGCAACCCCGCGACCATCGCGGACAACGTCGGTGACAACGTCGGTGACGTGGCCGGTATGGGTGCGGACCTGTATGAGTCGTACTGCGGTTCGATTCTGGCAACCGCCGCACTGGGCGTCGCCGCAGCCGCCGCGATCTACGGCAGTGAAGAGGCCGGGTACTCGGCTGCCTTTAAGTTGCTGACCACGCCGATGGTCCTCGCGGGCGTCGGAATCGTTCTCTCCATCGTCGGAATCTATATGGTTCGCACCAAAGAGGACGCCACGATGGGGCAGCTTCTAAATGCCCTTCGCTTCGGGATCTACGGCAGCAGCGTGCTGATCGCGATCGCCGGGTTCTTCGTCTGCCGCATCCTGCTCGGCGGAATCGATGGGGTCAGTTGGCTGGGTGTGTGGGTCGCCATCCTCGTCGGTCTTGTCGCGGGGAACATCATCGGGTACGCGACCGAGTACTACACAAGCTACGAGTCCAAACCGACCCAGTACATCGCCGCGCAGGCGATCACCGGAGCGGGGACGGTCATCATCGCCGGAGTCGCCACCGGCATGAAGAGCACCTGGGCGCCGCTGGTTACGATCATCGCCGCCATTCTCGTGGCATTCATCGCTGCCGGGGGCAACAACGAGTTCCTGTTGGGCCTCTACGGCGTGGGCATCGCGGCCGTGGGCATGCTCGCAACCCTCGGCATCACCCTGGCAACCGACGCCTACGGACCGATCGCCGACAACGCCGGCGGCAACGCGGAGATGACCGGCCAAAAGCCGGAGGTACGCAAGCGCACCGACGCCCTGGACTCGCTGGGCAACACAACCGCTGCGACGGGCAAGGGATTCGCGATCGGGT
This sequence comes from uncultured bacterium, assembly GCA_965371825.1. Lineage (GTDB taxonomy): Bacteria > Planctomycetota > Phycisphaerae > UBA1845 > UBA1845 > JAJRUK01. The sequence continues at coordinate 1,010 of CBDUZY010000370.1, read as the reverse complement.
CAGCCGCCCTCACCGCTCTGGCTCTTCTGGCTGCGTACGTCGAGGAGGTCCGCATCGGGCAGATTCGCGAAGCCCGAGCGGAGATCGTCAACGTGGCTGCGGCGCCCAACGAAACGGAGGCGACTTACTACGGGGCCGGCAAAGCCGCGATGCGCGTCGGTGAAGGCACCGCCGATCGCGATTTCGACTGCCTGATGATCTTCGAGCCCTTCCCGGTTCCGGAGTCGTTGATTCTCGGGACGAAGCTGACGGGTCTGTCAGAACCGGACGAGGAATCCGTACGGACGGCCACCTTCGATGGGCATCAGCTTCGACTCGTGTCCGCTCGCCAGGCTTCGCTGCAACAGTACATGGCCTTCTACGACGTGACGCTGATGAACCCCAAGACGCTTTGCGGCATGTTCAGCGGCGTTCTTCTCGTGTTCGTATTCTGCTCCATGACCATGCAGGCGGTGGGGCGGGCCGCCGGGCGAATGATGCTCGAGTGCCGCAACCAGTTCGAACAGATGAGGAGCTACCTCCGTGCCCAGGGCAAAGATGAGGAGTACGCCAACGACCCGGAGAACTGGCCCAGGCAGCAGGTCGAGCACGAGGGCAAGAAGATCCCCGACTACGCCAACTGCGTGGCTATCTCGACGGCCGGCGCCCAGCGGGAGATGATCGTTCCGTCGCTTATGGCCATCACCGTTCCGATCCTCGTCGGACTGGTTTTCGACGTTCCCGGCGTGATGGGCCTGCTTGCCGGCGGTCTTACCAGCGGGTTCGCGGTGGCGATCTTCATGGCCAACGCGGGCGGGGCGTGGGACAACGCCAAGAAGTACATCGAGATGGGCCACCACGGCGGCAAGGGCAGCGACGCCCACAAGGCCGGCGTCACCGGCGACACCGTCGGCGACCCGTTCAAGGATACCTCCGGCCCGAGCCTCAACATCCTCATCAAGCTGATGAGCATGGTGAGCATCGTCTTCGCGGGTCTGATCGTCGCGTACGGCTCGAAGGTCGGAGCGTTC
>CBDUZY010000369.1:0-3828 GCA_965371825.1 uncultured bacterium | reverse complement strand
CCGACCGCGTACGGTCTGGGGTCGATGATCGAGGCGGCGCCGTGCTTGCGGGCAGCCACGTGGCCGGCACCGAATTGCATCTCGCCGTGGGTGAGCGTCGGCCCGTCTTCCACGACCAACACCCGTTTGCCCTCGACGGCGGCCGGATCATCGACCGTTACCGGCGACGTAGCCCGGATGAGCTTGGCGGTAGGGTTGATCCGGCGGATGTTGGTTTCGACCTTCTTGACGTCCTCGGGTGGGGCCGTCGCAACCTTGTTGATGATAACCACGTCGGCCATGCGTGCGTTGGTCTCACCGGGGTAGTACCGCTCCTCGTGGCCGGGGCGATGGGGGTCCGCGACGACGATGTACAGATTCGGCTTGTAGAAGGACATGTCGTTGTTGCCGCCGTCCCAAAGGATGATGTCGGCCTCCTTCTCCGCCTCGTGGAGGATTCGCTCGTAGTCGACTCCTGCGAAGACGACGTTGCCGGCCTTTATGTGCGGCTCGTACTCCTCCCGCTCCTCGATCGTGCATTCGTGCAGGGTGAGGTCCTCGATGGTTCCGAAGCGTTGGCAAATCTGCTTGGTGAGATCACCGTATGGCATCGGGTGGCGAATGGCTGCGACGCTCTTGCCCATACTCTTGAGGGCCCGCGTGACCGCACGCGAGGTCTGACTCTTCCCACAACCGGTCCGCACGGCGCATACCGCAATCACCGGCTTTGACGACTCGATCATCGTGTGTTTCGGGCCCAGCATCCGGAAGTCCGCGCCGGCGGCGTTGACGATCGACGCCAGGTGCATGACTTGCTCATGCGGCAGGTCGGAGTATGCCATGCCCACCTGGTCGACCTTGTGCTTGCGGATCAGCTCCACGAGCTTCTCTTGGGGTTCGATGGGGATGCCGTTGGGGTATCTCTCGCCGCAGAGCTCAGCCGGGTAAACACGTCCGTCAATGTCGGGAATCTGCGTCGCGGTGAACGCAACGACCTCGTAGCGGGGATCTTTGCCCCAGAAACAATTGAAGTCGTGGAAGTCGCGTCCGGCGGCACCAAGGATGATGACCCGAACCCGATCCGTCGGTATTGCACTCGAAGAACTCATAAGTCTCCCTCGTCTCTGTAGGCGCCCAAATCTTTGCGTGATGCTTTACTGAAGTACAAACTGCCACACGTGCGAACTGCTGGTCGTACGACTGAATCGCCGGTCATCCCACGCCGCGGTTGAGCCGCGATTCCCGCGCCGCCCGGGTCTTCCCGGGGCGAGCCCGGAACATCTGGCAATTTCCGCGCCTCGGAAAGGGCGGGTGGGGCAGGTTCCGGCAACCGTAGGTCGCCCAAAGGCTCGGCAGCGTGTTACGCTCGGTTTCGCCGGAGGGAATCTCCCCTACAACTACTCTCGCACGGGTTTCCCGGCCTTGTACCGGTCCAGCTGTTCCTGCAGGCGGCCTCGAGATGGTTCGCCGACCTCCGAGCTCTCATTTTTGAGAAGCTCCTCGACGGTCGCCGCCGCCGCGGTGTAGTTGCCGGTGTCCGCGAGCGCGGCTGCGAGAGCTTCGTATGCCCGTGGATTCCGGTTTCCGGAATCTCGAACCACGTCTCTTGCGAGTTCCAGCGCCAGGTCCCCGTTGCGGAGCGAGTCGTCACGGCAGGTTGCCAGAGTCCACGCGAGCTGAGTCCTGATGTGCACATCATCCGGGGCGATTGCCAGGCCTTTGTGCCAAGCCGAGATCGCCCTGGCCGGCTCGCCCAAGCTGCCGGCAAGGACACCCAGCCGGAAGTAAGCCTCGACGCGGGTGGGGTCGAGCCTGAGCACCTCCTCGAGAATCGGCACCGCCTCGGCGCGACGACCGCGGCTTGCGACGAGGCCGGCAAGCGCAAAGTGCCATTCGGATACGTCGGGCTCGAGCGACACCATCGACCTATATGTCTGCTCCGCTTCGTCGAAGCGTCCGAGTTTTGTCAGTGTTACCGCTAGATCGAACATGGTACGAGTATCAACTTTTCCGACGTCGGAGGCGATTCCAAGCGCGATGCGGCAGTGCTTCTCCGCGGTGCCAAGTTCGCCGAGCCCTAGTGCGGCGCGGCCGAGCATTCGGTGCGCCGTACGATTTCCGGGCAGGCGAGCGAGGGCCCCAAGGCAGTGCTCCTTGGCGCGAGCGTATTCGCGGCGCTGGTTGAGCACGACCGCGAGGTTGGCATGCGCCGTCGGCGTATCAGGTGCGCGGTCGATCACCGTGGACCACAGCGTGTATGAGTCCGCCCAGATCCTCGTCTGATCGCGGGTCAGTGCCATGAGTGTGACGCTGACCATTGCCAGGACCGTGGTTAGCGCGATCCGCCTCACGGTTCGCCGACCGAGACCCGAATCCCACAGACGTGCGGCTACCGCCCCGAGGATGATCATCCAGGGCATGCATGCCAGGTAGCTGTATCGATCGGCGGCGACTTGAGGTCCGCTTTGGGCGAGCCCGAGCAACGGAGAGAGTACGATGATATACGCCGCCCAGGCGATGAGGAGTACTCTATGCCTTCGCCGGAGCAACCAGACCACGACCGTGGTCGTGATCACGAAACCGGCTGCCAGCACGTTGAGCAGTTCGAACCCCGTAGCGTCCGGACGCTGTTCGTATAGCGGGATCAACCCCACGGGCCAGATCGTCTTCACCAGGTAAAACGCGATGCCGTGGAACGCCTGACCGATCCGTAGGGCAAGTGGATGATCCGACAGCGTCCGAAGCGCCCCGGCGTGGGATTGAGCCTGCAGTGCGACCAGCGCGACTCCGAATGCCGGCACCGCGAACCACAGCTTCTCGGCGAGAATCCGCCAACGTGAAGCCGAGGTCACCGCACGTGTTGTCTTGGAGAATCGGCGGAGAGGGTAAACGTCCAACAGGAGAAGGATGGCCGGCAGAACAACGCCGGAAGCCTTCGACAGCAGCGACAAGGCGAAACACAGAACGGATAGCGCAAACGGGATCGGTCGGCGCGCCGGTCCGCTGTCGGAGTGGGCCCGCAGGTACAACAGGACGCAAAGCATCAACCACGCACCGCTCAGCACGTCGCGTCTTTCCGTTGCCCAGGCGACGGATTCTACCCGCAGAGGATGGACCGCGAACAATAGCGAGGCGGTAAACGCGCCCGCGACGATCCCGTTCGTTGTTTTCGAGAAAAGAGCGGTGGCAAGCAGGCGTCGTGCGACGAAGAAAAAGCCGATCGCCGTGGCCAAATGGAGGGTCAGGTTAGTGATGTGGAACCCTGTGGCGCTGACTCCGCCCCACAGGTAATCCTCGACGGCGAACGAGAGCCAGCTCAGCGGTTGGTAATGTCCGCCGAACGACGTGGTGAACATCCACTCCAGGTGCGACAGAGTGAGACCCCGATACAGATCGTTCTGAACGAGATTCTGCCGGTCATCCCAGACAAGGTCGTTGTGGCGGACCTCGGCGAACGTCCAAAGCGTCGCGAGGGTGAGAATCAAGAGGGCAACACGAACTGTCCACGCCTCACGCGAAGCGCGCGAAGGTTGACATCGCGGTGCGGTGGGAACGGCTGTAGGTTCTATGGTCGGGCGGTCCGCGGTCACGGGTCGAGATTGTACCACCGGCGTCCGAATTCCGCAGTCGACGACGGCCGCGGTCGGAGCCTGAGCGCGCCGGAGTGGATGATGCGATCCTAAAGAGACGGCCCCGCCGATCCACCTCGAATGGAGATCGGCGGAGCCGTTTAGTTTCAGACTGGACGCGGCGTAGCGTCGCCGGCGCCTCGCGCTGGCCCTGCGTTAATCAGTGTAAACGCAGCCCTCGTACGATGGGCGACCCTGGCCCGGGGCCATTAGACCGGTC
>CBDUZY010000368.1:0-3830 GCA_965371825.1 uncultured bacterium | reverse complement strand
CCGTCGAGCTTGGCCAGGAAGATGCCGGTCACCGAAACGTGCTCGGAGAATTGACGCGCCTGATTCAGGGCGTTCTGCCCGATTGTAGCATCGAGCACTAGGAGTACCTCGTGCGGGGCGCCGGGGATCTTCCGCTCCACGACCTTCTGGATCTTTCCGAGTTCCCGCATCAGGTGGTCTTGGGTGTGAAGGCGTCCGGCGGTATCGATCAGCAGAATATCCGCCTTCCGGGCGACGGCTGCCTCGCAGGCATCGTACGCAACGGCCCCGGGATCGGCACCCTGATCGTGCTTCACGATCTCCACCCCCACCCGCTTCGACCAGATGGTGAGCTGCTCGACGGCGGCGGCCCGGAACGTATCGCACGCCCCGAGAATCACCCGCTTACCCGCCCCGGTGAAATAGGCGCCTAGCTTTGCGACGCTCGTCGTCTTTCCCGATCCGTTTATACCGCTCACCAGAATGACAGTCGGTCCCGACTCGGCAAAGGCGATCGAGCGGTCCGATTCCGGCCACATCGCCACGATGCGTTGCCTGAGGAAGTCGCGAATCTCCTGCTCCTCGACGATCTCGCCCGACTTCCAGCCGTCGCGAACCACGTCTATCAGCTTGGTGGTCGTAACCGGGCCGAAGTCCGACGCCAGCATCGTGTCCTCGAGCCGCGTTATCGTGTCCTGGTCGATCTTCTGCCCGACGCGCAGAACAGACCTGAACCCCGTCGTGATCTTGTCCCGTGTTCGGGCCAGACCCTTCTTGAACCTGTCGAATAGTCCCATTAATCCTCCGCCTTCGCGTCCGCCTCCGGCTTCCCCTCGTTGCCGCGCAGCACGGCATCGAGCACACCGTTGATGAACCGCGGCGAATTCGCACCGCCGTACTCCCGCCCGATCTCGATGGCCTCGTCCAGGGCGACACGCGGCGGCACCCACTCGTGTCTCAACTCGACCACTGCCACGCGAATGACATTCCGCTCGACCGGCGAGATGCGAGACAGGCTCCAGTTAGTAACGGCGGACTCGATCGATTCGTCGACGCTCTTACGGTCCACCCAATACGCCGTGACCAGCTTCGTTGCGTAGACCTTCGACTGAGCGGAACCCTCGGAAGCGGCGAAGAGGTCGGCCAGCGCGTCGGATGAGTCATCCTTCTGCGCATCCCACTGACACAGGGCCTGCATAGCGAGGATTCGTGCCTGGCGGCGGTCGGCGGACATCTATACAGCCTAGCTACGCTTGGGCAGTTGCGTGAGGACGTTGGTTAGCTCGATGGCACTCATTGCTGCATCGACGCCTTTGTTGCCGGCCTTCGCCCCCGCCCTTTCCACGGCCTGCTCGAGCGTATCAGCCGTGATGACCCCGAACGTAGTCGGCACGCCGGTAGCGATGCCCACGTGGGTGATGCCCTTGGCCGTCTCGCTCGCCACATACTCGAAGTGCGGAGTCTGACCACGAATGACGCAGCCCAGGCAGATAACGGCGTCGTACTTGCCCGACTCCGCGAGCTTCTTGGCGATAAAGGGAAGTTCGAACGCACCCGGCACGTGGACGGTGGTGATGTTGTCCTCGTCGCACCCGTGGCGCTTCAGGGCGTCAATCGCGCCCGCCAGGAGCTTCGAGGTGATGAACTCGTTGAACCGGCTTACGACGATCGCGAAACTCTGACCGTCGACCGCCAGTTGACCATGTATCTCGTTCGGCACTTGGGCTACCACCCTTTCTGCTCAGTCGCGCCGATCCGGCTCCCGCCGGCCCGGCGCCGGCGTCCTATCCACCGACTCTTTTCGCCTGAATGCGGTTTGTCTTCAGGTCGAGCACCTCGATCATCTCCGCGAACTCACCTTCGACCAGGTACTCGACCAGCTCTTCCGCGGTCATCTTCGCTTTGATCCGAAACGTCGCAATTCCCTTGGTCATGGCGTGGGTTACGTTCCTGATCCTGTCCGGATCGATCGCCTTCAGCTTCTTTTTGAGCCGGATCGCGTCGGCTATCTTCATCCCTTCGACTTCGAGCGTCAACTCGCCGCCGGCGCTGATCCGCGTGGCCCACTGCCTCATCACGTTCTGATAGCAGCGCTCCACCAGTTCGACACCCGCGTTCTCCAGGGCCTTCTTGCCCGCCTGAGGCGATACCGTGTGGAACCCGCGGGCTCCGCCACGCCAGTTGGCCAGCGATTCACTCGCCAGTAGCTGGGCCGTGTCGGTGTAATACATCTTGATCGTGGCGTCGCCGTTGTACATGGCCACCGCCTGCCCGGCGATGTCCCTTACTCCGGCAGCGTCAGCCTGTGCCGTACCCGTGATGAAGATCTGCGTGCCGTAGTCCTTCGCGATGGCTTGAACCTTCGGTAGGTTCTGCGCCGAAGACGCGTCCGCTGACTCCTTGTCGGCGAGAGATTGAAGGTGCGCGCCGGCGTAGACGTTGAATCCGGATTTGAGCAAACGGTTCTCGAGCTGCGCTTCCAGGATGCTGCCGTCCTGCACGACGCCGTCGATCCGTTCGTGGATGTAGATTGCGACGCCCGGGCGCCCGACCTGATCGAGGACGTTTTGCACCTCGCCCCAGGTCGAGGCGATGGCGCTCTTGCTGACCTTGGCGATGATCCTGCAGAATCTCGTGCCGCCGGCGGCCTCGCCCTCTTCAATAATCTTGTAGTCGGTCACGATTCCGTCTGCCCGGGCGTAGATCGTGTCGCGCATGAGCTGGTAGTTCTCGACCTGGCTGTGCGAGCTGATCTCGACTCCGCCTCCCTTCTCCAGGGCCTTGCGGAGGGCGTCGTGCCGCGCACCGTCCTCGCTCATCCCCTCGCCCGTTGCCGTCACCTCGACAACGTCGTCCTGGGCAGCCGCGGGCAAACCCAGGCCAATCACGGTCAGCATGCAAAGAACCATTCCTAGGCGATTGCCGGTCATCGTACTTCTCCTGTCAGGCGCTCAACGCTCGGGATCGGTTCAGTCAGTCGCCGTTGCCCCGGCAGACGAGTTCCGACAACCCAACCCGGTCGAGCAAACCATGATTGTGCCCCGTCGCAGGCCACGGTCAACCCGTGTGGATCGCCCCGGGACATCCATTCCCCATTACGTAGACTCCCCACTCTCCCGCAACCTCAAGGACCCGAATTCCGGCCTGACGTTAGATGGATCCCTGCACGGGCGAGAATACGGCAGGCGTGCGTGGGGTGCTTCAGCTTGAATTCTGTGGTGCCCACGGTCATAATCGTACACGGGCTCTCGGGGTATTTCGGATGCCGGATGAACGCTCGTCCGTCGCAGCGCGATAGAATGTGAAACGGTGCGATCCTCGGATTGGTGGGCTACTGGGGGTTAAAATGTCACTATCGACACTCCCTGTCCGACGCGGGACCGTCGCCGGGTGGGCCTGCCTTACGGTCGGGGCCATCGTCGCGTTGATCCAGCCGGCGTACGCCGGGGATCTGAGTCCGGCCGGCACAGAGGCGGCCGACCGATCGGCTCTGATCACGGCGGCAAACGAAGCCCTGGGACTCGACGCCTGCGATATCGCCACTCTGAATCTCGAAAGACCCGCGCCGCCGTCACTTACCGTGGAAGTGCCGATCGGCGGCACGCTTCACACGCTCCGGCTCGCGCGGCAGTCGGTTCGTTCGCCGCATTACGAACTCCGGGTCCAGCGGGCGGACGGCTCGTATGAGACGGTAGAGCCCGGACCGGTCCGAACCTATCGGGGCACCGTCGAGGGCGCCGAGGGAGCCCGCGTCGCGGCATCGATGCTCGACGACGGACTTCACGCGGTCATCCTTATTCCGGACGCCGGTAGGTACTGGATCGAGCCGATCGCCTCGCGCGTAGCCGCGG
>CBDUZY010000367.1:0-3839 GCA_965371825.1 uncultured bacterium | reverse complement strand
TTCTTAGCCAACTCGCGGGCGACCTCGAGCCTATCCGGATAGATGAACACCGCCGCCAGCCCGACGCCCGCGGCTGCGTCCTCGGCATAATCGCCCAGCCTCTCCAGGTGTTCGAACAACAGGTCGGGTCGAGACATATAGTGAAAGAAAAACGCTCGCCCGACTCCCTGGTAGGCCACGTTGCGGGCGTAACTCCCGAGAGTATCGAGTTTGCGGAGGCTCGACGCGTCCTTCGGATAGTCGAAGAACGCGTGCTTGAACCCATACCCGTCGTAGCAGAGATAGCAGTGCATCGGGTCGAGGCCGGTGACAATCGACGAGAGCTTCGACGCGTCGTGGTTGCGAATTCCCGACCAGAAGCCGAGACCCACATAATACAGGTAGCGGAACTCGGGACGAGGCTTGACGATCTCGCGCTCGAAAGCGTCCGGGTCGTAGCGGAACAAATGCCGAAGCGTGTAACCCATGGCCGCCCCTTCGTGGGCGAAGGGCTGACACAGTGTGGGCAAGGACGCACAGTAGGCCAGCCATGCCTTGCCCGACGGTCGTGCGATCATGTGGTTGAAGCCGCCGGAGAAGCCGGCAAGGATCGTGTTCACGCGTTGCACGTCAGCGGGCGAGTCAACGTGCAGGCCGAGGCGGTCCACGGTCATACTCTGGGCTCGGATCAACCACGGGGTGAACGCGTAGCGCCACCATCCTGTCGCGATGACCACGACCGCGGCGAGCGCACACGTAACCGCTATGGGAGTCAACCCGTCCATCACGTCAACTCTATCGGCCGTCCAGTCGCTCGGGCATCGGCCCTTGCCGCTCGCGGAAGTGTAGCGGCATACCCGCCGGGACGGCTGACGTTCGAGGCTTGGATCCGACGCCCACGCGACTACCTTAGACGATCTGAAGAAGCGCCCGAGCAGGCCGATTCCGAGCACCGGTCCAGCGGTCCGGATTATAGCAAAAGCGAGCTGGCTTTGGAAGAGGGGAGAACGCTTTCGTTACGAGGGCATTGCCGGGCGGGCCGCGTCGCCATAGCATCATCCCCTTTCCGGAGCGGTCGCAAGTTCCCGTGTCGCACCTGCGGAGCCCCTCTTGGCCTGGATCTATCGCTACTCCGTCCGTCACCCATGGGCGACCGTCTTATGGGCGGTGCTTGTCACGCTGGGTATAGCGCCGGGCGTCACCCGCCTCAAGCTGCGCACGGACGGCCACGCCCTAGTGCCCGCAAGCGCCCCCGCGGTCCGGTACGACGAGTCGATCCGCCGCGAGTTCAACCACTACGACCCGATCGTCGTTCACATCCGGTCCGACGATCCCCGGGGCATTTTCAACGTCGCCACACTGACACTGGTCGATGAGCTGACAACGGCATTCGAGCGGCTTGACGGCGTCGACCCTCTGAACGTCTTCAGCCTGGCGACCGAGCACAACGACCGTGTTTGGCCGGGTACGCTCAAGTTTCGCCGCTTTCTGGAACCGGTCCCCCGCACGCGGATCGAGCTCGAACGCCTGCGCAAAGACCTTCGGGAGATCAGGCTCTACAACGGAAACCTCGTGTCGAAGGACGAGAAATCGACCTGCATTCTCGTCGGTATTCCTCCGGGCGCCGACCGACTCGAGCTGCTTCGCACCGTGCGCGAGACGATCGCCTCACGTGGACCGCTCGACGATCACATTACCATCATCGGGGCGCCTGTCGCGGAGGCTCTGCTTGGTACGCACATTTTGGAGGACCTCGGCGTACCCACGTTCCTTCTCGGGCATCGAACGTTCGCAACCGGTGATGAAGAGGGCGGGGCGGTTCCGGCGAGTCTCCACGAGCTGCGAGTGTGGATCGCCCGGCACGTCGGGCTGGTGCCGGTGGCGATCGCCGTGATGGCGCTGGTGTTTCTGGTGAGCTTTCGCAGCCTCGGCGCGGTTGCACTTCCGCTCGGCGAGGTGGGTGCGTGCTTGGTGTTCGTGTTCGCCGTGATGGGCTGGCTGGACGTGCCGGTCTACCTTACTACGGCGGTTCTTCCCGTGATTCTCGCAGCCACAGGTATCACCGACGAGATTCACATATTCTCTCGCTATCGGCAGGTGCTCCGCGAAAATCCCGACGACGATCACAAAGATGTGGTCGTTGCCGTTATGGGTGAGTTGAGTCGACCGATCGTCATGACCTCGGTGACGACATCGATCGCGTTCCTGTCTTTCGCGTTGTCGGAGATAGCGCCCGTGCGGGCATTCGGGATCTTCACCGCGGTCGGCATCATGTTCTGTATGTTGTGGTCGCTTACCGTGATCCCGGCGTGTTTGACACTGATCAACCCCCGTCGGTTCGTTCGCCGCCGAGAAGGCGACGGGGCCGGTTCATGGTGGCTCTGGCGGGTCTTTCACCGGTACGGGGCAGTCGTGGTGCGGTGTCGGCTGATCATTCTGGTGGTGGCTGTCGCCGCGGTGGCAATTGCGCCGCTCGGCGTTAGGCGCATTATTGTTCAGGACAGTTGGATCGACGGCTTCGCCCCCGAGAGCGAGTTCTACCAGGCCACACAGGCGTTCAACGATCAGTTCCTCGGTACGCACGAGCTGCTGGTCTGCATCGACACGGGTGGCCTCACTCTAAAGGGTGAGATGCTCGCCGGAGCGATCGAAGGCTGGCGAGTCCGGTTCCCGGCAGGTCTAACCGACGATCCGGAGTCGCTCGCGGGTCAGCGCTTCCGCGTCACTCGGATCGACGTACCGATTGAGCCTGACGACACCGAGCGGCGCCGGAGAATCCGCAACACGTGCAGATCGTGGATCGACAAGGCCCAGCTCATCGGGGACCAGATCGTCGTTTCTCTGAGCCGTCACCACGTGTCGCCGGTGCGTCTCATGCGACTCGAACCGGATGAACGCATCAGCTACGAGATCATGCCGGTGCGGATGATGACGCCCGACGTAATCTCAAAGATCGCGGACCTCGATACGTTCATCGAGGGATGCCGCGATGAGGCCGTCGGCGGCGTGATCGGAACGTCGGACTACGTCGCCACCGTGAACTACATGATCCAGGGGCGCAAGGAGTCCTACCGGCGGGTGCCGGACCGCGTCGAGCGCATCGAGTTCGTCTGGTCGGAGTTCGAGCGAGTTCGCGGTACGGATCGCGTGCGGCAACTCGTCGACGCCGACTACGACAGATCGATCGTGAACGTGCTGCTCAAGAACGCAAACTTCGTCGACACGGATCGGCTGATGACCAAGATTCGCGACTACGAGGCGGAGCATCTCACGCCGCACGGGGTTTCGTTGTCGTTCGCGGGGGACGTGGCCGTCAGTCAAACGCTGATCGACGCTATCGTGCGGACGCAGGTCGTTTCCGGGCTGGGGTCGCTCGCGGGCGTGTTGGTCGTCACGACGCTGCTGGGGCGGTCGCTGATCTTCGGGCAGCTCTGCGTGCTGCCGAGCAGCCTGGCTGTACTGTTCAACTTCGCGGCGATGGGCTGGCTCGGAGTGCCGCTGGGTGTCGCGACCTCGATGTTTTCAGCCATGACGCTGGGCATCGGCGTTGACTACGCGATTCACCTGCAAGCGAGGTATCGGCGACTGCGCGGGGAGGGCAAGTCGACCGACATTGCCCTGCCTGAGGCAGTAGCCACAACCGGTTCAGCCATATCGGTGGACACGCTGGCCGTCGCGTTGGGATTCGGCGTCATGGTCCTGTCACAAGTCCCGGCCAACGCCCGCCTCGGCGGCCTCGTCGCCCTGAGCATCACGACGTGCTTTTTGACTACGATGCTCGTCCTGCCGGCGCTGCTGGGGATGGGGCCACAGCACCCAAGAACCTAGTCTTGCCCGTAGTGGCGCCGACTGTGGTGTGC
>CBDUZY010000366.1:0-3841 GCA_965371825.1 uncultured bacterium | reverse complement strand
GTCCGAAGTGCAATCCACGCCGTCGTTACAGTCCACCGGGGTCCCCGGCTGACAAGCGTTTGTCGCCTGATCACAGGTTTCGGATCCGTTGCAGTACAGGTCGTCGCGGCAATCGTCATCGGTCAAGCACTCGAGCAGCACGAGCGCCGCTGTCTGCATCACTTCGGGCGGGCACTTGCCGTTGTTATTCCAAAGGTCATAGATCTCCTGTCCCTCGGTATTTGTGGTGTTCTCATCGCGCAAGAACTCGACGAACTCCTTGCTCGTGCTCTGATAATATAGAGTCACTTCCGCCGAAGTAGCTCCCGGTGGGATTTCGTATGGCGTGTCATCCCAGTATTGACCATCCGCATACGAGTGTGCCACCGGGGCACCGCCGAAGTCGGCGAAGGCGGCGTTGGTGAAACCGCGCGGCGGAATCCGATTGTCCTTGAAGATCTTGTTGTTGAGCACAAAATGGAATGACGGTCCCGGGTCGACACCAACGAGGGGTGCGGTGACTTCATCCAGTCCCGGCTCGGTGTCGTAGATCTTGGCTTCGGCGTCGTGGGTCAGGACGCCGGTGTTCGGATCATAGGCGCCGGATTCGGAGACCAGCGCCATTCCCGCATCATAGAACTTGACGTTGATCCACATCCGCCGACCTTCGGGATAGCCCGTAGGAAGCTTGTGGCCGGTGTTGTTGGTGACGGTCACCTTCAAGTGATCGCCCTCTTGCACGACGTCGAGGTCGGCGGCGTTTTGGAGCATGTACCGGGCCCGAAGGATTCCGGCTTGTAGCGCTGTCTCGTTGACTTTGCCCGGGAACAGCGTGCCCAGCAACCCCGGCAACCACGTGCTGCCGCCGGTTATGTCGTGCAGAGGCAGGTCGTCCCGCGTCGGAGGCGTCCCGAAGTCGCAGCCCTCGCCGGTCACGTCACGCATATGGCAGTCCTGACACGTAGATACGTAGTCGAGGTTGCCGCCGAACTCGGGTGCATAAACACCGCCGGGCGTGTTGTACTCGCTGTAGAACCACTCACTGTACGTGCGCTCCACCGGACCCAGCGTGTGGGCGGAGAAGTCTGTCGCGGCGGAGTCAAAAGCGTTGGGAACGTAGTTCCCGTTGCCGTCTTTCTCGAACGCCGGGTTGCTCACGTCGTGGCACGTTCCGCACAAGGCAGCCTCTCGGTGGAAGGGCGACACGAGAACCGGATGACCTGACGCGGCATTGACGAACGGTCCGCGGCGCGCCCCGGTTGGATCGACGGTGGCCATTCCGTTGCCGAACTCACTCGCCGGAAAGCGCAGATCGGCCAGAATGGCTTCGTCCTCCGGCGGGTTCGCCAGCGGATCGTAGATCGGATCGACGAAACGGTGGCAGAAGTCGCAGGAGACGCCACTCTCGTCTTCGGGCAGCATCTGGCTTCCATCCGTGGGGACGGATCGGCCCTGCAGCCAACCTCGGGGAAGGTGACAGCGCAAACACATATCACCCGAATCCGGTGCATCCTGATTGGCAATAACCATGTTGGCCAGGAAGAGAACGTCGAGTGATGCCTGTGCCATCATGCTGCCCTGCCAGTTGAAGTAGGGTTCGACGCTGCTGTCGTAGTTGCCGTGGCAGACGGCGCATGCCTCGGGTGGGTTGATGATTCCTGCCTCGAACGGTTGGCTGCCCGGCTGATCGAAATCGCGCAACGTGGTCGGGACGATGCCGCCGGGCGGAGATTCGATCGTGAAGACGGCGTCACTCGTATCCTGACCTTCGTTGAACGCATTGTCCACGGCTTCGACGAGGATCAGGGCCTGTGAGGTCGGCCGGTTTGCAGGAAACCACGTGTACGTGCCGGTGTTGGACAAGCCCCTCGCCAGGGCGGTGTACGTGGCTCCACCGTCCAGCGACAGGTATAGGTTCACGCCGGCGATTCCGCTCGTGTCACCGGCGATCCACTGGACAGAGCTTGCTGCATTGGCGACGACAGTCTCGCCACCATCGGGGAAGATCACGGTTACATCCGGCGGAGTGGTGTCGCCACCCGTGGTCGGCACGACGTGCCCCTGGATTTCCGTCACGTCGACACTGGTTACACCGCCCAAGTTCGCCGGCGTCAGGCCCGGGAATGTCGGCGTGTTCCCAAACGTCGCGGTATCGGTCACCTCGATGAGTGTGCTGAAGCCGTCGCCATCGGGGTCGTCGCCTTCGATCGATTGTACGGCTTGCTTTCGACCATTGGGGTTGCTCGAAAAGTTGGGCAGCGCGGCCTCCAACAACGCCCCATAGGGGTTACGGGGGCCGCCGCCAGTGAACTCGTAGTGGCAAACGCCGCAGTGCCCGACCTGGCTTGGAACCGTCTCAATCGCGGTGCCAACCGCGTCAGGATAGACCGCAAAGAAAGCGTCGCGGATGTTGTTGCGGGCGATGGCCTCGTCGACGAACCAGGTCTGACAAAGCAGCGCGGTCCCTGCCGCGATGAAGACTACCCGACACGTGTCTGTCCGACGTTTTAACCGCTTCATGATCCTAACTCTCCAGCGAATTGGGTCTGCCCCCTACCACGGCGCAGATGACCGGCTCATGTTCAGCGTCGGTTGCGCGCTGCAACGGCCGCCGCGTCAACAGCGCAAAAACACCGTGACAACAGTCGACTACGCGTTGCCCCACCGGGCGCTACGGCGGTACAGCAGGACTGTCCCCGCCGTGAGCACGAGCAACGCCAAAGTCACCATCCCCCATTCGGACACGGCCGGAACCGGGTCCGCTGCATCGGCGGTCTCGATGGTCAGGTATATCAGGTCCCCGCTGGAGCCGCCGTTGTCGTTGATCGCGTTGCCTGCGGCGTAAAACGTGACCGCTCCCACATCCGAAGACGGCGCCTGCCACTGAAGGCTGTATTCCGCTGCATTTCCCAAGCTCGCCCAGTTCGTGACCGAGTTGTTCACGCCAGTGGACGTGTGGTTGACCCATCCGCCGTTAGGCTGGGTGTTGGTAGCATCCGACACGATCAGCGTTCCCACGTGCGTTCCCGTCGCGTCCTCCACGCTGATTTGAAAGCCGGCGCCGACCTGCGCCGGATCGGCGACTCTCACCGTCAGATCATAAATCGCATCGCTCTCGTAATTGGTGGGCGCTCCGAGAATCTGGACGGACCCGGAACCGGATGCACTTCCGTGACACTGCATACATGTCGCACCCCCACTAGCGACGCTCCCGTTCTTACCAGGCGGCGGGTTAGCCCGGCGTGCCCACGCCATGGTCGGGCACACCAGCAGGGATACGGCCACAAGGGCCAACATTCTTCTAGGTGTCGTTGCTCTCATTTCCGTGACCTCCTTTGCCTCCCAATACCACTCTCCATGCGACTTCGCGCCCGGCGAGCCGCATCACGAGATAGACCTGCGCACCGGGCAGTGTCTACGGCAACACGTAACCATCTGAAAGGGTCCGCAAGAAGGCGACAATCGCCGCTTCTTCCTCCGGTGTCAGTCCCAGGTCGCCCAATTCATCTGTGTTCACGTTCTCGGCAACCTCAGGCGGCGGCCAATCCTCGACGTCGCGCGTGTTATAGAAGCGCACGATCTCTTCCAGACTCTTGAAGAAGCCGTTGTGCGCATACGCCTTGACGAACCCTTCGTGCGGTCGCAGGTCGACGTTGCGCAACGTCGGGACCTTCTGCTTCCCATGGTTCTCCTCGGCCATGTCGGCGTGTTCGGTCAGGGCCAGAAACGCACCCAGGCCCAGATCCACCCATTCCGCGCCTGCCGGGTTCCATTTCCTACGGACGTCGTAGAACGGGTTCGCCGGGTTCTTGGGTACGCCGAGGTTGTCATACGTGAAATCCGTGAACAGCGGCGGCTCGCC
>CBDUZY010000365.1:0-3845 GCA_965371825.1 uncultured bacterium | reverse complement strand
GATGGACGCTCGAGTTAGGAGACCCTATGGGTCTGCGTTTAGGAACTTCGACGGCGAGGGTTCTTCAGGCCTGTGGAGAGCTTATTGTTCACCTCGCGAACGACGCGCGCGGCCAATACGTTCTTATGCGTTGCCAGGAACCTGCGGACTGACTTGGCGTCGTGCCGGACCAGTTCGCGTAACGCCCACGACAGAGCTTTGACAACCATGTCATCAGGATCACTCGCGACGAGCTCGCAGACGGCCAGAGTGCGTGGCGGATCACCGGTCCCACCGAGCGACTTTCGGTTCAGGGCCACCCTCGAAACCAAGGCCGCTCGTCGCCACCACCGGTCCCTCGACCGGGCCCACCGGTGTACGCGGTGATCGGTCAAGCGCTTCGCACGCCACGCCGGCCCCGAGATGTAGCCGGCGAAAGTGTCTACGTCGTCCCAGCTATCGATGCCTCGCCCAAGCCGTTCGATTGCCGCGGCGCTCAGTCGCTCAATGGCGTCTCCGTGGTGGAGCACGAGCGCGTAACCCATGAACCGACACGCCGGCTCATCACGCTCGGCCAGATCGATAGCGACCTTGATGACCTCGCGGCCGTCCATGCCGGCCACCTGCTTCGACAGCCGGCGGCGCAGAGCGTGTAGCGTCGGGGCGGTTGGATCCGGCTGAGTTCGAATCTCGCCGGCGATGCCGGCGGACATCGCCGCGAGTCCACGCCTTGTCCTGGCCATTCTTTCTTCGCTTCTGGTTTCCATCCCGCTGCCGCGTGACCACGAATCCGTCGCGCTCGTCTTCTCACGGACAGTCCGAGCCCGCCATTCCCAGACCCGCACCGCCCAAAGCCTACCCGAACGTCGCGGTTCGCCTGTTCGCTGCCAACTGCGGTTGGCCGCCACTTAGCAGCCACACTGTATCACGAGTTGTAAGATCTGCCTGAGGCGGGGAGACCGGACTTGACTCGATGCTATCGATATGATATTATAACAGTAGCGTATAGATATAGGAGACTTAGCTATGCAGACGCAAGAAAAGGAAGTCCGGGGTATAAATGGGTGGTTGGTCGTTTCCGTGCAGTCCGTTGTGGGCTTGGTGCTCGGCTATTTCATCTATTACACGATCAGCGAGCTGGTTGAACGGGTCAGCTCGCACCGCTCGGCGATTGAACCGGTCGGGGACTCGGTGGCTTCGATGATCGTGCTGCTGGTGTTCTTGGGGCTTGCGCTCATCGTCTGGTCCATCCTGTGGTTTGGGTTCTTCACGCTTCAGCCGAACAAGGGCGATGTACTGATCCTCTTCGGGAAGTACAAGGGCACCGTGAAGTCGAGTGGGTTCTGGTGGGCGAATCCGCTACTCACCAAGAAGAAGGTGTCGTTGCGCGCCCACAACCTCAACGGCGATACTATCAAGGTCAACGACCGGCGGGGTAACCCGATTGAAATCGCCACGGTCGTGGTGTGGCGGGTGACGGACACCGCCCGGGCGACCTTCGACGTCGAGGACCACAAGGACTACGTGGCTGTTCAGAGCGAGTCGGCCTTGCGTCACATGGCGAGTGCCTATCCCTATGACACTACGGAAGGCGACGAGTTGTCTCTCCGCGGCAGCATGGACGAGGTCTCCGAGGCCCTGCAGACCGAGCTGCAGGAGCGCGTCGCGAAGGCGGGCATTCACGTGGAGGAAGCTCGGCTGAGCCACCTTGCGTATGCACCGGAGATCGCCGGGGCGATGCTTCAGCGGCAGCAGGCCGAGGCCATCGTCGCCGCTCGCACGCGCATCGTCGACGGCGCCGTCGGCATGGTCGAGATGGCTTTATCGCGGCTCGAGGAGCAACACACCGTCGAGCTCGACGAAGAGCGCAAAGCCGCGATGGTGAGCAATCTGCTGGTCGTACTGTGCGGTGACAAGGCCGCCCAGCCTGTAGTCAACGCGGGGACCCTATACACCTGATTCTTTCGGCCGCCGGTATCAGCGGTTGTCGTCAAGTGGGTTTACCATCGCGATCGACACGGAGACGGTTTCATGGCTGAGCGAAAGCCATTCCTCGTTCGCCTGCCAAGAACCCTCATGGACGATCTCGAACGCTGGGCCAAGGACGAACTCCGCAGCGTAAACGCCCAGATCGAGTACTTGCTGCGCGAAGCAGTCCGCCGACGGCGCCGACAGACCAAGGGCGGGTCGACGGATGACACGTCGAACGGTGGCTCGGGCGAAGCTCCGCGATCCTGATGGAGCTTGGCCAGTAGCTTACCCGGCGGCCTTCATCCCTTTCCCGCGCCCGATTGACCATTTGGCCCCGATTGCGCCCCACATGTCTGGAATCGCCCCCGCCTGGCTGATAAGGTGTCAAGCGATGTATTCCGGGCAGGAGAGGCGGGGGGGCGTGGAACGCTTGCCCGCCTGCCGACTCGCCCGGGTCAGGGACACTGGAGATGGAGGCAATCGCCGTGAAGGTTATCCGATGGTTCTCTTTCGCATTCGTTGGGCTTTGTCTTGCCGCGCCGGCTCGCGGTTCCGGCGATGACGCTGCGCTAGTTGAGGCTGGTCGACAAGTCTTGAAGAGCCTGGCTCCCCTTCCGGCGGGATCGGAGATCGTGCTGTACTTCGAGCTGCGGATGGGCCCGACCGAGGCGATCGGGTACTCGGTCGTGACGCTTGGGGCGAGCGTCGAAGGAGGGGAGACGATCTATAAATACACGAGCGACACGGGCATCCACTCCCCGACCGGCGCAAGCATCTTCGCCGCCGTGAGTACTACGTTACGGCCCGACTTCGAACCTACCCGAATGGACATGAGGCGCGCCACCGTCGACCCGGGCGGCAAGAAACAGTCTGTGGTGGAGCGAGCCGTGTTCGGTCCGAACAAGGTGACGCTGTCAGGCGATGACGGCAACGAGAAGGTGTCGCGCGATGTTCCGCTTCCCGAGCGACCCTTCATCTTCGGAATCGAAATGATGGTCCAGCGGCTCGACCTGGACAGGTTAGACTCTTTCGTCCTGGGTGAGTTCAGCCTGCACGGCGGCGGGGCGGGACGCCTAACCTTCGACATGCAGACCGGGCCCAACAACACGCGCACGATCGTTACCCGCTACGCCGACGGCAACGCGAGCTACCAGTTTTGGTTCGATCGAAGCGGGCACCTCGTCCGGTGGGGAGAGCCGTCGATGCCGTTTCTCTTCGTGCGATCCACCAAAGAAAAGGTGGAGGAGCTGCGGAACAAGATCGGTTCAATCGACCGGCCGGCAGAGCCCGGCTAGGCGCGGGGCCAGCGGCGACGTGAGTTCGCGCGCCCTGCACCGCGGACGCCGGTATACCGGCAGTATTAGTGCCGAATTGGATGTGGACATCATGATCAAGCAAACGGTGGCAGTGGTCGGTGCCTCGGCCGACCGAAGCAAGTTCAGCAACAAGGCTGTCCGAGCCTACGTCGAGCACGGATGGGAGGTCTATCCGGTCAACCCGAAGGGTGGCGAGATCGAGGGGCTGGCGGTGGTAACTTCCATCGCGGAAATCCCCGCGAAGATCGATCGAGTCACGCTCTACCTTCCGCCGGCTGTAGGGATCAACGCGTTGCCGGCGATCGCCAAAGCCAAGCCCACCGAGCTGTTCGTCAATCCCGGCGCCGAAAGCGACGAGCTGGTCGCCGAGGCCAAGAAGCTCGGGCTCGATCCGATCCTCGCCTGCAGCATTCTCGAGCTGGGCGCCTCGTCGGAGCGGTATCCCGACTGACAGCCGATTCGGGGCGTGTGCGACAGATGGCCAAGAAACTCCTCCTCGCGCTACCCGGCCAATGGCGCGATTTCAACGTCGGATTCCGCTGCGCGAAAGATCCACCAGAGTAACGAATGCGCCCGCAA
>CBDUZY010000364.1:0-3845 GCA_965371825.1 uncultured bacterium | reverse complement strand
CGAAATCGACGTGAACATCATGACCAAGCTCGATCGAGACGTCTACCGCCACGGGGAGAAGCTTGCCCCGGAGTTCGCCGACGCCATGGCAGCCCTGCGCGGCTACGCCAACAGCTCGCTGACCTCTTCCATCGTTTTCTCGGCGGGCATGAACCAGCGCGTCTACACCTACTTGACTCAATTCGCGGACTTCTCCCCTGATCAGAACGGAGTCATCAAGAAAAGGATCACTCTGAAGGTCAGCGACTGGCGCTCGGCCATGATCCAGGGCAGGTTCCTCGCTAGGCGCGGCCTGTGGGTCTCCGAGTTCCGCATCGAATCCGGGCTCAACTGTGGTGGCCACGCGTTCGCCACGACGGGACTCTTGATGGGCCCCATACTGGAGGAGTTCAAGCGTCGGAGGGTGGAGCTCCGCGAGACGCTGCACGCTATCTATAGCAAGGTCCGTACGGCCAACGGCGGGCCTTCCATCGACGAACCTCTCGAGACGCGAATTACGGCGCAGGGCGGCATCGGCACGGCTGCCGAGAACGAGATGCTGCTGCAACACTACCGCGTCGACGGAACAGGCTGGGCCACTCCGTTCCTGCTCGTGCCCGAGGTGGCGAACGTCGATGACGCGCACCTGCGGATGCTGTTGGACGCCAAGGACCGCGACGTGCACCTCAGCGACGCCTCTCCCTTGGGTATTCCCTTTTGGACACTGCGAGACTCAGCCAGCGAAGAATCGCGTCGAGAACGGATTCGCAGCGGCAAGCCGGGCAGCCCGTGTCCGAAGGGGTTTCTTGTATCCAACACCGAGTTCACCGACATCCCGATCTGTCACGCCTCCCGCGCCTACCAGAGGCGCAAGCTGGAGCACCTCGCCGAAGAAGGTCTCTCGGCCGAACAGCTTCCCGTTGTGCAGGAGTGCGTGGTTGCCAAGGCGTGCGTCTGTCATGAGGTTGGCGGTACGGCGCTCGTCAAGAATGATATCGACCCCGAGGCCAAGCCTGCCGTCTGCTGTGGCCCGAACATCGTGAATTTCTCGAAGCTTGCCACTCTGCAGGAAATGGTAAGCCACATTTACGGACGGCTGTCACTTCTGACCAACGCCGAGCGCCCGCACCTGTTCATCCGGGAACTTGCGATCTACGTGGACCATCTCCGCAAGGAGCTCGAGAAGTACTCGCTGGATATATCCTCCCGTGCTCCGAAGTACTTCCGGGAGTTCAAGGAGAACCTGCTCTGCGGGATCGAGTACTACCGCTCCCGGGCCGAGCATTTCCTTGACGAGAAGCGAAACCGCTTCCTGGACGACCTCCGATCCTTGCACGAGGCCCTCGAGCGATTGACCCCTGTGAAGCCCCTGAACGAATGACGCCCGCAAACGGCAAGCCCTCGATTCGTGAAGCCGGCCCCGGACGAACGGGAAGAGATGAGACGATCGTGAGTGTCGTTATCGTCTGAGGAGTTGGGTTATCGAATAACACTGAATCCAGTATGAATATGCCGATAGCTGAGGTGTTCGAGCATGGCGGCGTAGTTCATGAGAACACCTTTGGCGGTGACGCGGGCTGGCGCCAGCCGGCCTTCGAGCAAACGGCTGCGGGTGCCAGACAACACCACACTGATTCCGCTTCCACCTACTCACCGGAACTCGACCCGCAACCCGAATGAGTTGGTATGGCTCTATCGGAGTTGTTATGGCTCTATCTGGAAAGCCACTACTTGGCCAACCGCGCTTACGCAGATCACGACGCCTTGTATGAAGCCGGCATCGAAGCCTGGAATCGATTAACCGACGATCCTCAACTGGTCAGCTCAGTGTGCCATGCTGCGTGGGCGGAATCGGCATAGTTAGACCAGCAGCCTGTTGAAAAAAGGTGTGGCACGGGTTTTCAACCCGTGTCTGCACCGGTTGGAAACCGGTGCCACACTTGTTCGGCGCCCTCTTTCAAGAAACTGCCAGATCTACTGGCTACACGCTGAACCTGCGCCGTGCAATCGCCATGGCTGACAGCCCCAGCAGCGATGCGAACAGGCTCATCACCATTCCGAAACCGCACATCGCACCGCCGGTCGGGCGCTGCAGGGCGCTGTCCTGCGGGTCGTCTAGACCTCCGTCGTCGTCGTCAGGAACGCCTGGTCCCGGGTCGGGATCGGTCGGACCGTCCGTTCTTGCGGTGATGGTTATCGTCTCCGGTTCGCTGCTGTCCGACAGGCCGAGACCGTCGAAGACCGTCAACTTGACGGTGTACTCGCCCTCACTGTTGAACACCCTCGTGACTTGCGAGCCCGTGAGCTGCTCATCGAGCGTACCGTCGAGGAAGAACTCCCAGCGGTAGCCGAGGGCGTCGCCGTCAGGGTCGTACGAAAGCCGTCCGTCAAAGACGAGCGGCGTTCCCACCTGTGCCGTTCGCGGCCCGGTTGCGATCAGCGCGACCGGTGCGTGGTTCACCAAAGCGATGTTTACTATCCTCTGCGCCGACGTCGTATTCGGCGGCGTTTCGGCATCCGCCACGGTCAGCGTGATCATATACTGGCCGGGGACCGTGTACGTATGAGTGTCTGTTACGCCCGATCCTCGATCCTCACCGTCACCCCAATCCCAAGTGTACAACGCGATCGGACCCTGGTCGGGGTTGTCATACGACCCGCTCGCGTCCACCGTAAACTCCTCGTCGAGTATGGGATGTTCCGGCGTAACGGTGAACTCGGCGTGGGGGTCTGAGCTCGGCAACGGTGCCGGTGTCACGGTGATGGTCACGCCCAACCAGTGCCCGGCTCCGCCTAGGCAAGGGCCGGTGCCGCCGTCGAATTCGGCGTCACAGACGATAGCCGATACGTTGTACGTCGCGACCGGCTCGCCGTCCGGCAAGGTGAACGTGTGGGGTACGCTACCATCGGCCGCCGGAGTGCTCCCCGTCGCCGCCGGGTGTGTTTCGGCCGCGGACCCGTCACCCCACATCCACTTGACAGTCAGCGAATCCCCTTCGATATCCGTTGATTCCTTGGCATTGAAGGTCACAACAAGCGGCGCGTGCCCGTCGATCACGTCTTGCGTGATAACAGGCGTGGGGTTGGTATTCCCGACGCGAATGAGGATCGAATCCGTGTCCTGCTTCCCGCCTTCATCGGTTACCTTGAGCGTAGCCGTGAACGTACATGGAGCGGCGGGTGTACACTCGGTCCCGTCGGCCTTCGTCCTGTAGGTGTGCTCGGTTCCTGTCTGGATGCCGGGAATTCCCTCGTCGTTGGCTGCTTGACCGTCGCCGAAGGCCCACTGGTAGACCAATCGCCCCTCAGGTGTTTCCTTGTCGCTCGACTGCGTCCCGGTGAACTGGACCTGCAGCGGAGGCTGGCCGCTCGACGGCTTCGCGGTAACGACCGCGTTGGGCGTGTTATTGGTGACCTCGATGTCGACCGATGCCTCGCCGAATCGGCTGGTGAACGGGTTCGTGGCCCGCAGCACTACCGTGAACGTCTCAGCGTCGGTGAACGTGTGAGTCACCTGCGATCCGAAGGCAAACGAGCTGCCGTCGCTGAAGTCCCAGCGATAGGTCAGCGTCTGTCCGTTCGGGTCTCGCGAGCGACGGGCGTCAAACGACACTTCCAGCGGCGGCAGACCGGCAAGAGGACTCGCGTCGATAACCGCTGTCGGATCCTCCCGAATCTGCCCACCGATGATGCTTACGGCCGCACTCGGCGCCGTGATTCCCGTTGTGGTGAAGCTGAACATGTCGCCGAGAGCGCCCAATGTCGAACCGGTAGCTCCTTCCTCGATGGCGAACGTCACTGATCCGTCGATGGCGACGTACGTCTGACCGGTGAAGGCGTGGGGATACGGGTCGGGGTCCGCGTCA
>CBDUZY010000363.1:0-3862 GCA_965371825.1 uncultured bacterium | reverse complement strand
CTCCGACCTGTCGAGTTTGTCCCTGCGGGTTCGCCAGAATCCCCAGCTCTTCCCACGCACCCTTACGGTACAGCTCGGACTTCTGGGTCGCCCACATCGTAGGTATCTTCATCAGCACGCGGCTGGCGGCGAGCCGGAGCGCCGCGTCCTCGTACTCGTCAGGGATGTCCCACTCTGTCGAGTCTCCGGTGAGCGTGTCCGGGTAGGCGTGATAGATGACGATGAAGGTGTCCTCCCCGATGGGGAGCGGATCGACGCCGTAGTTGGCGGCATCTTCCACGAAAATAAAGGTGATGCCCCGACTGGGGGAGTTCGGCGCCAAGAAGACCGAATCCCGGGGCACCACGCGCACAACGGTTCTGCTCGCGCCCTCTTTGTGATAGGCCGCGTTCAGTGCGCCGGCAAAGTTGTATTTGGCGCTGTACATCTCCGTGTTTTTCGCCGTGATGATGCTGTCGCGCTTCAACACGAAACCGAGTCGGCCCAGCTCGCGCCCCACGGCCTCCAGAATCACGAGCTTATTGGCCGCGGACATCTTGCGGTTGCTCACATCGTCGCAGTATTCATCCAGCCGCGTGACGAGATTGATGCGGAGGTCCGCCCGGCACTCGCTGTCCAGTATGATCGCCAGTGCCATGACCACCAGAGCGAAGATCAACCAGACAATGATTCGCCTACCCATGATACGCCACCTCTCGCTGCACTATCGGTGAGGGCACGAGCTTCTTTGTCCTCCCCTTGGAGGAGACCTCCATCGTCATTGCCCGCATCACTGCCTCTCGGTAAATCTCGTGCGCCACACCCATCCTATCCGCCGATGAGAGCTGGAGCTGGATGCCCGCCTGCACGGCGGGATGGTACTGCGCGAACACATCGCTGAAAGAGATTTTGGACGTGTCCCCGGTGTAGGTCATGTTGATCTGTGCGCCGCTGTCCGGTCTGGTGAGTATCAGCTCGTCCCCGATCACCGTGTAGGACTGCCGGAGGGCCGTCGAGCCTATCGTGGACCCCTGCTGCGAGGCCCAGCTCCTTCGGCTGACGTACTCGATCTCCTGAGAGTCCGTGAAGATGATGACCGGCTTGAAGAAGTCGTCCGGGGTCTCGATCTGCGGTTTGCCGAACGCCTTGCCCGTACTGGCTGAGACCGTCAGGTCTTCGACGTACTTGTCCAGAAACTCCCACTGTGTGTGCGCGGCGAACTGTGCCACGCCAAAGGGGATCGTATCGTTGATCCGGGTCGCAAACTCCGGTGTAAAGTCATTGAAGTGCGCCTGCACACCGATAACCAGTTCTGATTCGGTCATGGGGTTACGTCCACCATTTTATTCGGGGCACCTTTACCGGCGTCCTGTTTGGCCCTCTGGAAGCCGGCGTCCTGTCTATTCAGGAACTCCCGGGTGAGTCGCTGTTTCTTTTGAAAGTCGCCCAGATCGTCCTGCGTCATCTGGGAAATGCGTTCGCGCTGGGCGGCGATCACCGGATCACGCCGTTGCTGCGACTTAACGAACGCACCGTGATCGAAGTCCCTCTTATGCACGGCCTTGATCCACGCCGCCTGCTTGTCCGTCAGCCCCTCCTTGCCCTTGCCGGAGGTCAGGTCTTTGAGCGTGGCGTCCAACGCAGTCGCCGGATCGGGGCTTTCGGAGTCGGGCTTGTCGCTGCTCAGGCCGTGGGTGCCGGGGAATTGACCGCTCTGGTTAATCTGACAGATGCCGCAGAGCCCGACGCCGGCAAACTTGTCGGGCACCTCCGCACCGCACATACAGTAGACCATGCCACCTCCAAAAAGAACCGGGGGCCGAAGGCAAATCCCAAACAACCCCCGGTTCGTTGTTGC
Organism: uncultured bacterium; assembly: GCA_965371825.1. Classification (GTDB taxonomy): domain Bacteria; phylum Planctomycetota; class Phycisphaerae; order UBA1845; family UBA1845; genus JAJRUK01. Next base: position 2,025 of record CBDUZY010000363.1, on the reverse strand, counting down.
ACGGCCAAGGCCGAGTCCAAAGACCGTGCCGTCCGTCACATCACCGCTTACGCGGCGAGCTGGGTGCCTCCCCACAACACGGCGGCGTGGAGCGCGTTCTTCGGGCCGTATGCGTTGTAGAGATAAATCTCGTTACGCATCTTCACCGAATCGTAGTTGTTGGCAAGATCGTTGGCATCGGGGATCTTGCTCCGAACCACGAGACCGTGCCGGTTGCCCTTGTTGTCGCGGAGCGTGGTCACGAGACCTGCGCCCTTGAACATAATCATCGCCGGCCAACCGACGCCTGCCGCGTTCGCCAGAGCCCCGGTGCTGACGTTGACCCGCTTGTGGTGGTTGATCGGCACGAACAGGAGCCCGCCCAGACGCCGCAGGCCGCCGCCTACGATGGTCGAGTACCCTTCGTCCGACTGCCAGAGCGCCTGCGTGGTCGCGGCCGCCGTGTCGCTCAGGCTATCCATGATCTCCTGCATCAAGAAGTCATGCAGGAACACCACGCCGTTCGCCACCGATGGTGACACTTCACGCCGGATGCCGGCCGCATCGTAGCTCACCTGCAGGCCACCACCGCGCATTTCCGAAGCCGCGCCGTAGGCACGACAGAACGTAGCTGCGAGCAGAACCTTGGGAAGCGTGTGCGTGTCGGTCACTTGAATCTTGTCCACGGTCGAGACATCATCGCCCACCGAGCAGATGTCGAACGTGTCGTCCTCTGCTGGGACCGAGGGCATGGTGCCGACCGTCAACGTGGTGGTGCTGAGCACCCAGTCCGAGACCTCGAACGTCTGTCCCGTCATCTTTCCCGAGGTCCAGATTACCTGCGCCTCGTTCCAGAAGTCGTTCGCCTCTCCCAGATCGTCGCAGACGATGGTGGTGACAGAGCCACCCGTATCGGCCACAAGTCCCTGCTTCTGGGCCGTGGTGTTGCCGTCCTGACGAAGCCAGCGGAAGCCGGTTTGCCCCGCACACTTGTCGTAGAACAACGAGCTGAGGGTCCGTGCGCCCACGGACTTGAGCAGGTTGCTCGAATCGGCTGCGAGATCACCGAGCGTGTTGTACATCGACAGATCGGTGATGACGTGCGCCTTGCCGTACTTCGCAATGGCGTACTCCCGCTTGCCGAATTTGATCTCTTCGAGTCCTTCGGTGCTATTCTCCACAATCGTAGTGATCTCGGAGAGTGACGCCATCTCGTCCTGCTCGACGGATGCGTTGATCCGAAGAGTCTGCCCGGGTGCGGGCAGCGGGTGTGCGTCCATCATCGTTACTTGAGGAACGCGGTACGCCAGCGGGATCAGTGTCTCCCGCCAGATGTAGGTCTGCGTCCAGTTCGCCACACTGGCCGCATCAGTTTTTAGGGTATCCCATGCCATTGTTGCCTAAGTCCTTAGTTGCCGGGGAACACCTTTCCAATCGGGATATTGTGAATCGCTTCACCGAGATCCTTGTTGGAGAGATCCTCGACTTTTTTGGGCGCGTCTTTGACCGCACCGGGCGCAAGCTGGCGCTTGAAACGCTTTGCCACCTGCGCTTCCTTGTCCGCTTTCACCTCCTGTGCCTTGGTCATGCCCGTTCCGGTTTTGGAGGCCCGCCACTGCTCTCCGATTGTGGTAAATGCGTTGGCCGAACCCTCACCGAAGATGCGATTGCGCTGTAACACGTCATCGCGGAGCGTGGGGTTCCGGGCCAACATTTGCCGGGCTTCTGCTAGGGACGGCATGGGTTCATCGCCCGCAGCGGCTTTCGCCTCGGCATACGCGGTGCGGTCTTCTGCAACCTCTGTGCGGGATTGGACATCGCCCAGATTCGCACCCAGCCCTTTGAGCTGGGCATTGACCGCTTTCATTACTGTTTCTGCGACACCGTTGAGCAGAACCTTCGTCCCGTCGTCGATGTCGAGATGTTCGGAGGCCACCTTGAACGCATCGCTCAAATCGACCTTTATGTCATCGCCCGAAGGCGCTGGTTTCCCTGTCTCCGCCGGCTTGTCCGGCGCGGTTGCGCTCTCCCGGGCCAGCGTATCTA
>CBDUZY010000362.1:0-3902 GCA_965371825.1 uncultured bacterium | reverse complement strand
TTCCGCGAAGGCGGCCGGTCTCGAGTGGAAGTCTGGATGAAATGTAACGCAACGGCGGCGCAGGCGCGCTAATCGGTACGAAAGAATAAACTCGCTGAATCAAGGTTCACAAAGGAGTAGGTGCGATGAAAACGGTTCTTCTTCATCTTCTAATAGCCGGGTCTCCCTTCTGGCTATCGTCGAACGCGTCTGAAGCGTCTGACTGTGATGCCGAAGCGAAGGCCAAGAGCGTCGTCGTTGTCGTGCAAGGCGACGACGCCGACGGGGCGGGCGTCGCCCGTGTGATAGGCGGCAGCGGAATCGCCTACATAACAGTTGGTCACGATGCTTCAGACGAGTCCGACGGCCGAAGTGAAAAGAAGAAGATCTACGTCAAGACCAGTGTGAAAGTCGTCGGTGGCGGCGAAGGCGGTTGGCTCGGGGTCGCAATCAAGGAAGTGCCCGAAGCCTTGGTCGCGCAGCTCGGCACGAAGGGGCACGGCGTGATGATCGAGAGCGTGGTCGACGACAGTCCGGCCGACGACGCCGGGGTTTATGTCCACGACATCCTTCTGTCGGTGGGGGGTGACGTAGTCGTCGGGGACATCGGCGATGCCGTCAGACTAATTAAGTCGCGAAAGGCCGGTGATACGATCGACATTAGGGTGCTACGCGACGGCGAGGAAAAGAGCCTGACGGTTACGCTGGGCTCGCGCGCCGACATGTCGCCCACGACGCTTCGATGGATCAGCGAGGACGGGGAGCGCGTCGAAATAGAAGACCGCATCAAGACCCGCGGCCGCTTCCTGTTCAAGGGTGACGACGGTGAGTGGGTGATGAAGGATCTCGGCGACGTGGATGAGCTTCTCGATCTTCCCGAGAATGTGCGGATGTTCGTTCCCAAAAGCGGCAGCCGGTCGACCCAGGTCTTCATGGAGCACGGCAAGTCGGTTCTCAAGACCAAGGTCGAACAAGACGGTACGGTCATCGCCATCAAGCGAGAGGGCGATGGACCGATCGTCGTCTCGCGTGTGGATGAGGATGGCGACGAAGTTGAGCGGTCGTACGATACTGCGGAAGACCTCGAGGATGGCGACCCGGAGGCGTTCGAACTCTGGGAGGAGATCGGCGACGCGGCCGTGATCCACCTCAACGTGGACGGCCTCGGGAAGAGAATCAGATTCTTCGGCGATGAACTCGACGATCTGCACTTCGACTTCGAGTTTGATGCGGACGAGTGGAAGGAGCACGCTGAAGAGTGGAAAGAGCACGCAGAAGAGTGGCAACACCACATCGAGGGAGGACTGAAAGAGGCAACCGAGGCCTATGAGCGGGCGATGGAGCAGTTCGAGAAGATCCACGAGGACTGGGAGTCCGGCGCGGGGCTGCCCGCTCTGGAGAAGATCGAAAAGCTACAGAACCTGTTCCACTACGGCGACGACGATCACGAGGCTTTGCTCCACGGTGCACACGGCAAGCTGATTCGCCTCGACAAACCTCGCCACACGTTCGAGGTCCGTACGGACGGGACCATTGAGGTGCGTATCCGCAAGGGTGACTCGGAGCTCGTTCAGCTCTTCGACGACGAAGAAGACCTCGAGAATAGGAAGCCCGATCTCGCGGAGAAGTACCGGGAACTTATGGACATCGACGAGTAGCAGGCGACGCTCGGCAGGGGCGTTCGAGGGACGATAAGTTCGATGCGGCGGGCGGCGGTAGTACCGCGTCCCGCCGTGTCTGTTATGTGGCCGTCGTCGGTGGATGCCCGGGGGACGGACCGGTCGTCGCTCAGAGTCGGGCGACCGACGCCAGGTGCGGCATGTCGATAAGCTCGAACGGGGTCTGAAGCGCTGCTATCGGCTCGCCGCGTTGCGATATGTTCCACTCGTGGATCGGCCCCAGCCTTCCCGATGCTTCCGTGAGATACCTTACTCCATAGATGTTGAGGTCCATCAAACGCACACAGGTGGCGTCCACGGCCGGCAGGTTGCGGCCCATCACCAGACACCCGACATCCTTGGGCGTTCCCATGATCGGCCCGTCGCCCTCCATGCCTACGATCCCGTCGACGATGGCGAGCGACGGCTTGACCGTGGCGTTGATGTCGAGAATGGACTCCGGGATTCCGGCATAATGCAGGACGTTCTTGGGCCAACCGTACACCACGCCGGGCATGACGCCGAACAGGTTCTTCATTGCGCAGGTGACGCCTACCCAGTGGTGGGTCTTGAGCTTGGGGACGGACACGACCCAGTCGGCGGTAGTCACCGTTTTGGGAAGGTACAGAGTGTCGAGGTCGGTCCAGTCGCCGGAGTTCGCCACCGCCGTGAACTCGTCGTGGTTCAAGTCGACGAATCGCAGGCCGGCCTCTTTTAGTGCGGGGCCGGTGCCGGATTCATCAAGGACCAGAAGGCTGTCCCGGCGATGTCCCTGAGCCTCCGCCACGATGACTTCGGCGGCGTCCAATCTGCGGAAGGCCTCAGCCGCAGCGACGAGGACCATCGGGTTTGTGTTGATGTGGGTTTCACCCTCGGCTGTTTCGACGAGGTTGGGCTTTAGCAGGATCCGTTTCCCCCGGATATCTCTTCGACTGATTCCGAGCGTACCCAATCCATCGCCGATCATGCCCGCGAGGTCCGCTCGGTAATCACGGGCTTTGCCGATGAATACGTTCGCCCGATGCCCACGCTCGTGACGAGAGGAATGGCGAAGACCTGCGGCGATTCCGCCTCCAAGCAGCACTGCGGCACCTACTCCTAGAACCTCGCGTCGCGATGGGCTCCACCGCTCGACGGCGTCAGCGCTTGCACTGGTCGATGAATCACCCATGGTCGACTGCCGAGACGGACTTGGAGTGGATCTGTGCGGTCGTGACAATCGGACTGACGCTCGCCCCGGCGATGAGAAGGAGAGCGTCCTCCAACGGGTTGGCGGCGCGGCGTAACGCCCGATCGGCTGACTCCGCCAACCAGTTCTGGGCCTCACGCGGTCGCCGGTTCCAGGCGCTAAGTCCGATTAGCCCCCATCCGAGCGACATCGGCGAGCGAACGCGCACCAGCTCTCTTGCCACATGTTCGATGCCGCCTTCAATACGCGAGTCGGCAGGTTCGCCGGCCAGGGCGGCAAGCACGATACCGGTCGTTCCCGGAAAAGGACGCAGGTCGGCACCGAACATGCGCCGGTTTCCGTAGTTCCAGCCGCCTTCCGGGATGGCCCGATCGAAGGTAAGCCTGACCGCCTCACGCACGCGCGGGTGCCCGCCTCGACCCGCGGCGCGCAGCGCGAGAATGGCGTAGGCGGTCGGTTCCAGCCAGGTGTGTGTGTCTTCGACCCAGGGCCATCCGCTAAGCGTCGTGTCATGACCGTAAACGCGCGGGTCGGATTCGAACGTCCGTCCGCGGGTGCGTAACAGCCACTCGACGGACTTGTCCGTGTTACCGCGAAAGGCGCCGCTCGTCGAATCGGACGATGCCAGGTGTGCGAGCGTCGCGAGGCCCGTTGGCCAGCAGGGGATCTTCACTTCGCGTGATATTGGCATCCCTCCATCGGGATGTTGTGTTCCTGCAAGCCACGCCAAGGCGTTGTTCACCGGGCTGCCGCTAGTGTGATGAGCAATCAGAGCGAGAACGGCAACGGACGTAGGTTCGCTGCAGGCGGGTGCTCCGGCCTTATAGGCCCATCCACCTCGTGTATGCTCGGTCGCCAGCAGGCGGTCGATCAATGATCTTGTCCAATCTCCAGACACCGGCTGAGTATCGTCTGTGCAGTCTTACCGCTTGATACGCAGAGGGGCATCCGCTGGAACTCCGATGAGGTGCCGATAACGAGTCGTCTATGTGTTACTCGTTTTCCCTGAGAAACATCTTGTTTTTCGCTTGCATGTCGGTCCGGCGTATTCGACGCTTGACACTGGATGCGCTGAG
>CBDUZY010000361.1:0-3907 GCA_965371825.1 uncultured bacterium | reverse complement strand
GGGGCCAGCCTGGAGGCGATTGAAACGCGGGCTATGCCGACGTGGTCGTGGTTCCGATCGGGCCGGTGGGTTCAACGTCCACGGCACCCGCACCCGGGCGCGACTCGACCGCCACGCCACTGCGTTCCAGCGCCGCACGAACCAGGCCGACGAACATCGGCTGAGGTCGCATAGGCCGGCTCGTCAGTTCCGGATGGGCCTGGGTAGCCATAAAGAACGGGTGCAGTTCCCGCGGCAGTTCCATGACCTGCATGATGGGGTGATCCGGACTTCTGCCGGAGAACACGAGTCCATGCTTCGTCAAGGTGTCGATGAACTCTGGATTGACCTCGTAGCGATGGCGGAAACGAAGGCGAATCCGCTCGGCGCCGTCGAAGAGTTCAGCCGCGAAGGTTCCGGGCGTAAGCGCCAGGTCGAAGCCGCCCAGCCGCATGTTGCCGCCCAGTCCCTCGATCTTCTTTTGCTCCGGCAGCAGGTCGATCACCGGCTGCGGACAGTCCGGCTCGATCTCCGTGCTGCCGGCGTGGGGCAGCCCGCAAACGTTGCGAGCGAACTCTATCACCGCAAGCTGCATCCCGTAGCACAGGCCCAAGTAGGGCACCTTGTTCTCGCGTACGTGCTTGACGCAGGAGATCTTGCCTTCGACTCCGCGGAAACCGAAGCCTCCCGGAACGATCACGCCGTGCAGGTGCTCGAGAGTCTCAGCCACGTTCGCGTCGGTCAGGTCGGCGCTGTCGACCCATTCGAGCCGAACCTTAGCACCAAGCATTGCCCCGGCGTGCTCGAGGGCGTGGATGATGCTTGCGTAGCTGTCGCGCACGGAGGTGTACTTGCCGATGATGCCGATCGTTAATGGGTGTTTGGCCTCTCGGAAGCGAGTGATGTAAGAGGCCCAGATTTCGCGGGCCGCCTCCTCGTGGACCGTATCGACCCGCTCGGTAAGCCCAAGAAGATCCATTACCGCCGCATCGATTCCGGCGCCGCGAAGCATCTCGGAGATGACGTACACGCTGTCGCAATCGTGCATGGAGAAGACCCGCTCCATCGGCACGTTGGAGAACAAAGCGATCTTCTCGCGAACCTTCTTCGTCACCGGGACCGACGCCCGACAGGCGATTATGTGCGGATGAATGCCCGCGGCGTTCAGCAGCTTCAGATTCAACTGGGCGGGCTTGGACTTCTGCTCACCAAGGGCTGCCGGGGTTACAACGTAAGTCAAGGCTACGAAGCAGAAGTTGGATGCACCCTCCTCGAACGCCATCTCGCGCACGGCCTCGATGTAGTACGCATTCTCAACGTCACCCGCCGTTCCGCCTATCTCGACGAAGACGACGTCCGCTTCGGCTGCTACTGCGAGCTCTCGCAGGCGAAGTTTCACCTCGCCGGTGACGTGAGGGATCATCTGCACGTCCCGCCCCAGATACCGCCCCTTGCGCTCTTTTTCCAATACGGAAGTGAAGACCTGGCCGCTTGTCGTGAAGTTCAGACGCGAGAGGTCCTGGTCGAGCATCCGCTCGTAGGTTCCCAGGTCCATGTCGCACTCCATGCCGTCGTCGAGCACGAACACCTCACCGTGGCGATAAGGGTTGAGCGTCCCGCTATCGAGGTTGAGGTATCCTTCCAGCTTGATCGGCGTAACGGGAATGCCCTTGTCCTGCAGCACCTTCGCCAACGAGCTGGAGAAGATGCCCTTGCCCAGCCCGCTCATCACCGTGCCGAACACGACGACGTACTTGGTGCGACCGGGCTCGTACCCGGCCGGCATGGGCGTGTAGAACTCCGTTTCCTCGGTGACGTGACCGATATGCGATAGGTTTGTTTTCGAACTCATATGCACAGCCAATAGCTACTAAGGTTAGACATTCACCGGCGGGACAGCGCCCGCCACGTTCATTCGGTTCCTGCCCCGATACTCCCCGCCGACTCCCGCACGCGCCTAACGAACGCGGCGTAGTCAGCCGGTGTGTCAATTCCCACCGCCCGGTCATTCACGATCACTACCGCGATGGGCAGTCCGTGCTCCAGCCAGCGCAACTGCTCGAGCGATTCCGCCTTCTCCAGCACACCCGGCGGCATCGCCGTTCCCGTAACTCTACGCAGAACAGCGGCGCGAAACGCATAGACACCCAGGTGCAAGAGCCATCTCGAAGGCTGATCGACCGCTCCGTCGGTGTCGCGCGAGAACGGGATAGGGCTCCGTGAAAAGTACAGTGCCCGCCCGGTTTCGTCCACCACAACCTTCACGCAATTCGGGTCGAGCGGCGAACCGGGTCCTTCGCGCGGGCCGTCGTCGCCGAACGGGGCAGCCAGCGTCCCTACGCCCACCTCGCCTGTTGATTGTTCCATTCGTTCGATGAGGCGATCGAGTGCGGCCGGGTTGATCTCCGGCTCGTCGCCCTGAACGTTGAGCACCAGATCGTCTGCTCCAAGCCCGATCGCCGAAGCGACCTCGGCTACGCGGTCCGTACCCGACGGGTGATCCGCGCGGGTCATCCGAGCCTCGCCGCCGAAAGATGTCACAGCCGAGACGATCCGCTCGTCGTCCGTCGCCACGATTACGCGGTCAACCAGCCGGGCCTCGCCAACGCGCTCGCACACGTGCTGAATCAAGAACTTTCCGGTGTCTTTGGCGAGAGGTTTTCCGGGAAAGCGGGTCGAGGCGTATCGAGCCGGGATGACCGCAACGGTGGTCATACAGGCCCCCTCGGCGGGGATATGTCGCAAATTCGGTGCTGCACGGGCCGAATATAGCGGCGTGTCCCCAAGCCGTCAAGTAGCGGCCGGCGTCCCCGCCGGCCGTGTGCGCAACAATGCTCTCCCTGGACGGGGGGGCCAGGTTCTTCGATGGGTGGCCCAGGTTCTCTGAACCTGGGGGACAGATGACCGGCTTACTCATGCAGACAGATGATCGCCTCACTCATGCAGGCCGCTCGCCCATCGACGAACGACCGACGACTCGACTCCGAGTGGGAGCGTTGACAGTTTCCTCCACCCAAGGCGCCGGGAAGCGTATAATCACACGCGACGTCAGATGGGAACCAACTCTCGCAAAAGGAGACGAGTGATGAGAAGGACAGCGTGCGCCGCCGTTGTTTTGCTGTGCCTTCCCGGCTGCGTGGTCGGCAGACTCGACCTGCCCGCGGACCCGGTTCAGATCACGCTCATTCAGCGGCATAGCAGGTCGCTTCCCGGTTCCAACGGCACGGTGAGGCTCAACATCGGCGACATTACCGGCGGCCAGGTGCTGATGTCGATACACGGACCGGGCACCAAGACCATCGTCGACACCTGCTCGGTTTGGCCGGGCAAGGTCGTGCCCTTCGAGGTCGGACGCACGACGTACTACCTCGGTGTCATCCAACTGCGCAACTTCGCCGTCGGCGACGACTTCGGCGTCTTCGAGATCACCACCATGCCGCCGGTCGCGAGTGCAGAGACGACAGAGTAATCAGTACCGCGACCGTGAGGGAGCGGATGAAATGTCTAAACTTCAAGATCGTGATCTGACATGATCCGCAAAGCAGTCATCGTGGTGCTGACACTGGCCGTAGCCGCGACGGTGGCGGTATGCGCATTGTGCCCGATTACCCTTGGTGGAACGCCCTTCGACGTAGCATTCGGGCGGTTTCACGATGCCCGATTCGCTAACGGCGAGATGGCCGCTTCGGAGGAGCGCTTCTTGTCGTTTACCGTACCCGCGTTCCAGAAGGAGGGCTGGAACGAGCGTCTTGACACGCCAGCAAGGCATTGTCGCATTTCTTATGCTAAAGGGAACTTTCACGTCGCATACGTCGGATACAGTCCTAGCCGCGTACGTTCATCGGGCGGTACGCGGTCGTTTCGCACAGGTCCGGTGGACTTTCGCATCATAAGATCATGCAACGGGACGTTCCTTAGGTTGGGTATT
>CBDUZY010000360.1:0-3926 GCA_965371825.1 uncultured bacterium | reverse complement strand
GCCAACCGCCTTTTGGCTGATGGTTCCGGGACTGAGGCGATTTCTGCCTTATCACAACACACCCGCGCTTCATTGACAATCCTTCTTTCTGGATGCTATTATCCAACCACATCCAACCGCCTAATCTTCTCGCTGAACATCGCAATTCTGCTGCTTTTTGGCGCCCTACCTCAGGAGGTTCATGATGGTCCGAACTCTGCTGTTAGCCGTGCTTGTGGTTGCCTCTTTCGTAGTTCCGGCTTCGAGCGCGGTACCGCACTCCATCAGTTACCAGGGAGTGCTCACAGACGGCGCCGGCACACCGGTGCCCAATGGGACGTACAATATCACCTTCAACCTTTATCACCAGGAATCGGGGGGCAGCCCGATATGGACGCAAACTTCGCCCGTCTCCGTGACGGGAGGAATATTCAACGCCACCCTGGGTGAGTTCGCCGCAGAGTTTTTCGAACATCCGACTTTCCTGGGAATCGCAATTGACGGCGGCCAGGAAATGACTCCCCGAAGAGCGCTTCTGTCCTCCCCTTACGCCCTCAATTCCGTCACCGTGCAGGACAGCTCCATACACGAGTTCAAGATCGCGAATGGTACTGTCGTAAGAAGCCTCAATAGCCTGACCGACGACGTCACCCTGGTGGGCGGGACAAACATCTCGGTCGATCCCATCGGGAGCAACATCATCATATCGGCCGTTGGCAGCGGCGGGATCGGTGGGTCGGGCCTCGCAGGACAAGTCGCATTCTGGAGCGACCCCTCCACTCTGTCGGGAGAAAACAATCTGTTTTGGGACAGCACCAACAAACGCCTGGGGATCGGCACGCCCAATCCCAACGGTCGGCTCCGGGTCGAATCGAGCGAGCAGTACACGGCCGTTGTCTCGGGAGACTATCTGAGCAACGATACCCAGGTCATCCGAGCCAACTTCGTGGGTACGGGCAGCAGCGTTGATGCCACGGCCGTTTACGGGAGATCCCATCCCGCCGATGGTTACGGTTATGGCGGCAAGTTCGAGGGTGGAAGAGTCGGCGTACGTGGGTGGGCTAACGCCGGAACGACCGACTTCTTAATAACCTACGGTGTCTCGGGCGAAGCTTCCGGATCGGGAGCGCGCCACGAGCGTTACGGGGTTGCCGGTACCGCTTCCGGACCGAACTCGGATTTTAACGTCGGTGTAAAGGGAAGCGCCATGGGGGCGTCCTTGGCAGCCAATTACGGAGTATGGGGTGTTGCCACAGATGCCTCTTTCAGAGCTGGTGTTACGGGGACTGTGTATAGTGGTTCCGGCCAATTCTACGGCGTGTATGGGGAAGCGCCGATAACACAGTCATCCGCCGCGGTGTACGCCTTCGGAGATCTCCAATATACGGGCACTTTGATCGGCCCCGTATCCGACATGAACGCCAAACGGAACGCACATCCTGTCGACGGCGTGCTTTCGCGCGTCACGCAGATCGAACCCAAAGAGTTTGAGTACAAAGTCGACGACCCAGATTACGACGGCATCAACTTGTCGCCGGGCCGGCATTTCGGAATCATGGCCCAAGATCTGGAAGCCATATTCCCCGAACTGGTGGTGACGAGATCCTATCCCAGATCGCAACCTCACGAGAAGCATGGGGGCAAACCACCGTTGGAATTGAAGAGCGTCAACTATATCGAACTCGTTCCGATTCTGGTGCAGGCGATCAAGGAACAGCAACAGACGATCGAAGCGCTCAACGCGCGCGTCGCACAGTTGGAAAACCGGTAGCTACTGCAAGAGGCGCGCTTTTCATCGCCTGTTGACCTTCTGGTTTGGGAGACCAAGCCTCGTTTCCCGCTTGATCTCATTCGCAGATCGTCTTGTGAAAAAACGAACACACTTTATAGGTTGTCTTTCGTTATGTTTCGCTTTAAACTAGGTAGTTAACATTGTTTTTGAAGTCGCTTCAATGTGTAATCAACTGCCAACTCGGAGGCACCCACGATGACTGCGATCAAGGTACGATCCCTTGCCGGAGGCGACGTCCAACTGACACAGGACGACCTGAACGCACTCGCATCCAACATGCGAGGTGTACTAGTGACGCCGAATGTTCCCGGCTACGATGAGGCGCGTACGATCTGGAATGGAATGATTGACCGGCGCCCGGCGTTCATCGCTCGCTGCATCGGCGTTGCCGACGTGATGGCGTGCGTAAATTTTGCCCGCGAGCGCGGGCTCGAGCTATGCATCAAGGGCGGAGGGCACAACATATCGGGGCTTTCCGTAAGCGACGACGCGATGATGATCGACATGTCGTTGATGCGCGGCGTGCATGTGGATACGGAGAATCGCATCGCCCACGCGCAAGCCGGCTGCACGCTCGGCGACGTCGACCGCGACACCCAGCTGCACGGACTGGCCGCGGTGCTGGGTTTCGTGTCCAATACCGGTATTACCGGGCTCACACTTGGCGGCGGATTCGGTTACCTGACCCGCCGTTACGGATGGACGAGCGACAACGTGCGTTCGTTCCAGTTGGTCACACCGGATGGGAAGCTGCGCCGTGCCAGCGACACCGAAGATCCCGATCTGTTCTGGGCGCTTCGCGGCGGTGGCGGGAACTTCGGTGTGGTGACGGGAATCGAGTACGACCTGTATCACGTTGGCCCCGAAATCGTGGGGGGTGCGATTGCCTGGCGCGCCGAGGACGCGGCAGAAGTGCTCGAGATGTACCGCGAGCTCAACGACGAGGCGCCGCCCGAGCACGTGTCCGTCGCGGCCATTCGACCCGCGCCCCCAGCACCGTGGCTGCCCAAAGAGATTCACGGCAAACTCATCGTCGCCCTTTTCGTATGCGATACAGGTCCGATCGAGGAAGCGGAAAAGCGCGTCGCTCACATCAAGGCCTTCGGCTCTCCCGTGGGCGATATCGTGCAGCGGCGCCCGTATATCACGCAGCAGAATCTCCTCGACGCCACCCAACCCGACGGACGCCGGTACTATTGGAAATCCGAGTATGTCCCCGGCGTGGAAAAGGGGCTTTTAGAGCAGATCATCAAACACGGGAATAACATCGCGTCGCCCCACTCTGCCATGTTGTTGTTTCCGCTTCACGGCGCGCTCAGCATTCTGCCGGAAAATCACTCCGCAGTCGGCAACCGGAAAACGGCCGCGGTAATCAATGCGACGGCTTCGTGGGAGAATCCGGCGGACGATGACGTCAACATCGCTTGGGCGCGTGACGCGTGGAACGACATGCGCCGGTTCTCGACCGGCGGCACCTACATCAACTTCCTCACCGAGGAGGAAGGCGACGACCGAATCCACGACGCGTACGGAATGAATTACGAACGGCTCGTCGAGGTCAAAACGAAGTACGATCCCGACAATCTCTTCAGGACCAACAAGAACATCGTGCCGACGGGTTGAGTGCGGCGCTCCGAGGGGGCGAAGCTTCGAAACACCGGCCGGCCGATCGCTTTGTCACAGGACTTCGGCGCGAAAGCCGGTCATTTCCTCACTCACGGTCCAAAGACGCGCCGCGTCTTCGGGGTTCTTGGCCGCATCGGTCTTTCCCACCCGCACGGGGTACCCCCTCATCTCCTGAAAGCCTTGCGGTCCGTAGTACTCGTTGCTTTTTACGTCCGGAGCGGTCGCCGCACGAAGCGTGGGCAACGCGCCTTTCTCGGGTCGCATACTGAACAATGGATTGAGCATACGTGCCCACCACGTGTGCCGCTGAAGATCGGTCGACGTCCAGCCCGGGTGGGCGGCGGCCGCGATGGTGTCCGCACCGGCGGCGTCGAGTCTTCCCTGGAGTTCAAGTGTGAACAACAGGTTGGCCAGTTTGCTCTGACCGTACGCGCCCATGGCATTGTAGCCGCGTTTGGTGAAGTTCAGATCGTCGAATGTCATCTTGCCGGACCGGTGAGCTTGGCTGGAGACGGTCACCACGCGCGCG
>CBDUZY010000359.1:0-3947 GCA_965371825.1 uncultured bacterium | reverse complement strand
ATCCGCTAGGTTTTGGTCGTGTCCGCAGGCTTGCGCCTGCGGCTCTGGTCGTTGCGTCAGGCGCCTTCGCCGTCGTCGGTAGCCGATGCAGAGGACTCGGGCGATGAAGGCGGACGATTGGCTGATAGGCCGAGGAGTGAGAGGGCGTCGCGTTCGACGATTCCGCGGAGCTGCTCTCTGGGGATGGTCGGCAGGTTGGTTCCGTGCACCAGGTGGTTGATGCTGTAGAGGTCCTCGATGCAGTGCGAGGCAAACGCAGCCGGGAATCCGCTGCCGAACAGCAGCTTCTCCATCACCCCATACTGGTAGGCGCTCAGCAGAGCCTGGTAGGCCTGCCACGGCTGATGCAGCAGCCAACTGATGTCCGTGTAGACGTTGGAGTGCTTGGCGAGAAGGGCGATGGTCTCGTGCACCCACGGGTAACCCATGTGAGCCACGACGAGTCGCAGGTCGGGCAACTCACGGGCGATCTCGTCGAGGAGCACCGGCTGGGCGTACTCGAGCTTCGTGGCTGCGGAGAGGTGGATGCCGGTGTGGAAGAGGATCGGCATCCCACGCCTGGCCGCCTCTGCGTAGACCCGCATCGCCCGGCTATCGGTGGGGTGGTAATCCTGAGCGGCTGGGGCGACCGCCAGACCCGGCATGGCGAGTTCCTCGTTTGCCCGGGCCAGATCATCCATCGCCTCCGTGGGGTTGCTCGGGTCGATTCCCGCAAAGCCGATCAGGCGGTCGCGGTGGCTGGTGACGTAGGCGGCCACGCGGTCGTTGCCGATGTCCGCGTCCAGATAGCGGCTCTTGAAGCCCAGGACGATGGTTGCATCGACGGGCTCGGAGGCAGCTAGATGGCGTTCACAACCGGCTTCGTCGTCGCCCGCGCCTGGGGGCGGTGAAACTGATTTCAGATGTCCGTTGCGCGGGATACAGCGTCCCAGCTTGGTTTCGGAGTCCCAGGTGTGAGTGAAGCAGTCTACGATCATACGTATTCAGGCTGTAAAGAATTTCCCCGCTCTCGCCATTGAGCGGCAGCCTACCGGAGGGAGCCCGTCGTCGTCAAGATGGGCGGCGTGGAGCGTGCAAACGGCGTCCATGCCCGCGGCGTGCCTCCATGGCGGCCAAGAGACGTATCGGCAAACGTGCGGCGTACTCCGCACCGGACTCATTTCCCGGAAGAGGCGATGACGCCCTCGACGGGAGATGAGGCGCTTGCGTACGGTTTTTTCGGGATCCGCCCGGCGCGAAAGGCGAGTCGGCCGGCCTCGACCGCACGGGCCATAGCGGTCGCCATTCGGACCGGATCCTGTGCTCCGGCGATGCCCGTGTTGAGCAGGACGCCGTCGGCACCGAGTTCCATCGCGATCGTTACGTCGGAGGCCGTCCCGACGCCGGCGTCTACGATGACCGGGTAGTCGGGGTCGTCTTCCTTGAGATACTCGAGGCACAGGCGGATGTTGGCTGGGTTCAGGATGCCCTGCCCGCTGCCGATGGGCGAGCCGAGGGGCATGACACTCCTTGCACCGGCGTCTTTTAGCTGCCGGGCGATGATCGGATCGTCGTTCGAGTAGGCGAGGACCTCGAACCCGGCGGCCACCAGCTCCTTCGTGGCCTCGAGCGTTCCCATCGGGTCGGGCAGAAGGGTTTTCTTGTCCGCCAGGACCTCGATCTTGACCCACTTCGCTCCGGGATTGTCCAGCCCTTCGAGCAGCTCCCGGCTGAGCTTCGCGGAGCGGACGGCGTCCTTGGCGTTGAAGCAACCGGCGGTGTTCGGGAGGATCGTGTAACGGCTCAGGTCGAGATGGTCGAGGATGTTGTCCGGTTTTGTGCCGCCACCGGAGGCCATGACGTCGCGGCGTACGGCGACGGTGACGACCTCGCACTTGGACGCAGCCAGAGCGGCGCCCATCAGGTCGAAGTTCGCATATTTGCCGGTGCCGACAAACAGGCGAGACGCGAACTCGAAGGAACCCACTTTGTAGCTATCCGAGGGCATTAGCCGCCTCCAACAAATGTTACGATCTCGACTCGATCTCCCTCACGGATCATCGCTTGAGAGAAGGTCTTGCGGGGAACCAGGTCCTCGTTGACCTCGACGGCTACCCGTATCGGCTCCAACTCGCGCTGTGCGAGCAGATCGGCGACGCTCGCGCCGGGCTCGATGGTAGCCGAGTCTCCGTTGACGGTGATTTCCATGCGTCGCCCCCGCGAGGGTCCGTAGCTTCATTCTCCTCCGCGGAACGAGATTATAGAAGGTTGGCGATGAACTTCCAACCGGCCTTACCGCGTCAGGACGCGGGCGTGGACGTGGAGGATCGAGGCTGCTTCGACAGGCTGTGGCACGGCAAGCTCTCGTCGCCGAGTCGCACCCGCGGGTCTACGGCGTGTGGTGTTCGTCGAGCTTTTGGGCCGTAGCCTACCCGGCTGCAACTCGAAGGGTTGCCAGCGAGAATGGAGACGAAGGGACTCGAACCCTCGACCTTCGCATTGCGAACGCGACGCTCTCCCAACTGAGCTACGTCCCCGAGAAACAGGCCCACACCATACCGGCACGGGCCTCGACGTCAAGGATCGCCGGTGACGAGACGACGGTGAAGGTGCATCCCCGAGAGGGTGGCGAGTGCGCCTGGCGACTGCGTGCGTATCATGCAGCGTGCGCGGCGCGCGTAGCCCAGCCGCCCCCGGCTGGGAAGTCTCAGTCGCAGCATTCACACCCGGGGGCGCGTGCGCTGCGCCGGACGTCGTAGTGTGCGCCGGGTTCGCGCCGGAAGGCCGCCCATTCCACATAGATCAGACTTCTCCAGCCAACGGCGAAGGCGGGCTCGTCGAAAACGACAGCGATCCGCCGATAACCCGATCCACTCCGGCGGCCTCACGTTCGATAAGCTCGCGGCTTGAGGGTTGTTCTTCCGTTCTGCGCCCAGGAGTTGTTGTCATGACTTGACTTGGGTGTCCACGAGGCCAACAACGCAGTAGGGGTCTTCAGGTCAGCGTCAGCGGTCCGATACGGACAACCGACGCGCCGCCCGAGGAGGTGGAAAGTTGGCGCCATCCAAGTACGCTCTCGGTCTACGCGCATCTCATTCGACCATTGGAATGTTGCTCTGCGTTTCCGTGTCCTGTGTGACGGGGTGCGGCATCGACCTTAGCAACGGATCTTTCGGTGTACCGCTCATCCTCGCAGAGTGCGGCGGTTCATCCGAGTCTTTGCGTACGGCAACAGATCTCGTTGTCTTGGACTGGTCGGGCGGGACGACTATCTTGTACCCTTACGACGATTTCGACGCCCTCGACTTCACGGCGTTCGAGACGACGGACGGCGGTACGCTCGCCGACGATGTGGAGGCATTCAAGGAAGCCGTTCGCCTGGAGGCAACTCGGATTCTCTGCGACATTCCGGAGGTCGGTGTTCGCGTGGAGACCGCCCCGCAGGCAAAACGGCACGATGTCAGCACAGTTCGATTCGCACAGGTGCTCTCGCAGCAGGGGCCCGGTCAGATCGGCCAGGGCGAGTACGACCCCTGTAACCTCGATCACGACAATGTCGCGGTCATCTTCGGCGAGGAGCTGATGGGCCTCGGTGGACCTTACACGATGGACGAGTGGGTGTTGATGTTCTCCAACGTTACGGCCCACGAGATCGGCCACATGATCGGCTTCGGCCACGTGGAACGGCAGGGCGGCGAAGGTGCCGAGCGGTCACGCTATGTCGAACTCATGCTTGCCGTTCACACCGTCGAGGAGATGGTGAGCGAACAGCGCTTCCTCTCCGACGACACGAACTGTCCCGCCGACGACTCTCTCGGCGCGTTCAAGCGGGCTACCGAGGGCGATATCGCTTGCGGCGTTGCCGAGTAGAGCCCTAGCCAAAAGGCCGGCGCATCGAAACCTCCTTACCTTCAAGTCCGTTTACTACACGGGTGCGACATACCAGGAAATACGCGCCTCTAGTGCCG
>CBDUZY010000358.1:0-3948 GCA_965371825.1 uncultured bacterium | reverse complement strand
GCGTTCGCAGCGGAACCGACAGAGTCGGCGCCGGCGGACTCACCGACGATCACCGCGGACTACACGAGACCCGGCGTCGTGCTCGGCACGGCTCCCTACATGAGCCCGGAGCAAGCCCGGGGGCGACCGCTCGACAAGCGCAGCGACATCTGGTCGTTTGGCATCATCCTTTACGAGTGCCTCACCGGAAAGCGACTGTTCTACGGCGAGACGGCAACCGACTCGATGGGCGCGATCATGCACAAGGAGCCCGACTGGTCGCTGCTGCCGCCCGAAACGCCGCCGACCGTTCAACTTCTGTTGCGCCGCTGTCTCACAAAGGATCGAAAACGGAGGCTTCAGGATATCGGCGACGCCCGCGTCGAGTTGGAGGCTGCGATCGACGATCCGACTTCGTCGTTTCTGACTCTTGTTCCCGCGGCGCTGAGCCCAATGCGGCGAGGGCGCCCGGCGATCTGGGGCGGGGCGCTCCTGCGGAGGACGACGATACCCTGGGTTGCGTCGGCGGTGTTTGCGTTTGGATTATTGCTGGCGCTGTGGGCGCCGTGGAGGTCTCCCGGCTCGCCGCCTGTCACGCGCTTTTCCCTCAACCTCTCATCCACCGAACCGCTGGCAAGCTCGGTCCTGCCGTGGCATTCCCGCGTAGCTATTTCGCCGGACGGCAGGCGAGTCGTCTATGTCGGTAGCCGCGGCGGCCGGCGTCAGCTCTACGTGCGCGAAATGGAAGCGTTCGAGACCACGCCGATCGCCGGCACCGAGGATGCTCTCAATCCGTTTTTCTCTCCTGATGGTGAATGGGTGGCGTTCTTTGACGGCGGAAAACTGAAGAAGGTGTCGCTGACGACCAAAGCCTGCGTAGCCGTGTGTGATACCCTCCCAGTGGCCGGCGGGGGCTGCTGGGAGTCGGCTGACTCCATCCTTTTCACGCCCACTCCCAATGGGGGAATCGCGCGGGTTTCGGCCGACGGTGGAAGTTTGGAGTTCGTGACCACCTGCGACACCGAGAAAGGCGAGTACGGACACTACTTTCCGAAGATGCTGCCCGGCGGCAAGGCCATGATCTTCACCATCCGCAAGATGGGCGGCTGGGCCAACACCGCCGTCGCCATATACGATTTTGAGACGGGTGAACACAGAATCCTGCTCAAACAGGGCAACAGCGCTCACCATGCATCCACGGGGCACCTGGTCTATGGATGGGCGGGGATGCTGCTGGCGGTTCCGTTCGACCTTGAGCAACTCAAGGTAACCGGTTCGCCGGTTCAGATCGTTGAAGGTGTCATCACGAGAACAGTGTCAGAGTTCAGCCTCTCCGACAAAGGTTCCCTCGTCAACGTGCCGGGGCGTGAGATGGCTGACGGCAAGCTCGTGTGGGTGGACCAGAAGGGACTCGTTGAGCCCCTTGCGGCAACCCCGCGCTTCTACGATTGCCCCCGCCTCTCACCGGACGGCCGGCTCCTGGCGACGATCCTCAGTAGCGATGTAGGAAACTACGACGTCTCCGTCTGTGAACTTGAGCGCCGAACCTGGACCCGGCTGACGTTCAATCCAGACGGGGATTGGAGCCCCGTCTGGACACCGGACGGCGTACGAATCACCTACTGCTCCCTAAGGTCGAGCGCCCCGAACCTGTACTGGAAGCCGGTGGACGGTGGCCCCGCGGAAGAGGAGCCTGTCTTGACACGCGAATACGCTCAGTTCCCCACCTCTTGGTCGCCTGACGGCAAGTTCCTCGCGTTCACCGATGAGCACCCGGATACCAAGTTCGACATCATGTTGCTGCCTGTCGAAGGTGAGCGCGAGCCCCAACCGTTCGCTTGCACGGAACATAGCGAAACGGCCGCCATGTTCTCACCCGACGGGCGCTTTATCGCCTACCAATCCGATGAATCCGGTCGGTATGAGATCTATGTTCGTCCTTTTGGGGCACAGGGTCGCAGGTGGACAATCTCGACCGAAGGCGGCATTGAGCCGGTTTGGGCGCGCGACGAACGGGAATTGAAGCTCTATTATCGCAACGGCGACAAGATGATGGCCGTCGACATCGAGACGGAACCTGACTTCGCACCGTCGCAGCCGAATTTGCTGTTCGAAGGAAGGTTTAACGCGGGCCGGCTCGCCGCGAACTACGATGTGACCGCCGACGGCCGGTTTCTGATGATACAAGGAACGCCATTAACGCAGATTCACGTCGTGCTCAACTGGTTCGAGGAACTCAAGGCCAAGGTGCCGACGGGGACAAGAAGATGACCCTTACGGCTGGCATGAGACTCGGCTCGTATGAGATCGTGGGGCCGCTCGGCGCGGGCGGCATGGGGGAAGTCTACCGGGCGCGGGATTCCAAGCTCGACCGCGAGGTAGCGGTCAAAGTGTTGCCGGACCGCATGGCGGGTGACAAGGATGCGCTGAAGCGACTTGAACGAGAAGCCAAGGCACTGGCGGCGTTGAATCACCCGAACATTCTGGCAGTACACGATCTTGGGGAGCACGATGAAACCGTGTACCTCGTTCTCGAACTGCTCGAGGGCGAGACCCTTCGCGAGCGGTTAGGGAGCACGTCCCTGGATTGGCGCCGAGCGATCGAGATTGCCGCGGGAATCGCCGACGGTTTGGCCGCCGCGCACACGCGCGGAATCGTCCACCGCGATCTCAAGCCGGAGAACATCTTCTTGACGCGGGACGGGTTGATCAAGATTCTGGATTTCGGGCTTGCCGCGGAAACAGCCACCCCTCGCGCAATCTGTGATTCCGACAGTCCAACAGTCACGTTGGAATCACCGGGCATGGTAGTCGGCACGGCCGCGTACATGTCACCCGAACAGGCAAGTGGTATGCGAGCGGACGCGCGGAGCGACGTCTTCGCCTTTGGGTGTGTGCTTTACGAAATGATCACCGGGCGGTGCACATTCGCCCGCGGCTCGGCGGCCGAGACCATGGCCGCGATCTTACGGGATCCGATCGCGTCGCTCCACGAGTCCGGAATCGACGCACCGCCGGATGTCGATCGGATCGTCCGCCGCTGTCTCGAGAAGCGGCCCGACGACCGGTTCCAATCGGCGCGCGATCTGGCGTTCACGCTTCGGGGCGTGCTTACCGATTCGTCGGGGCCCACGCCGCCCACGCCGATGGCGGCGGTGATCGAGGACACATCCATCGCCGTGCTTCCGTTCTCGAACATGAGCGCGGACCCGGAGAACGAGTATTTCAGCGACGGCATGACCGAAGAGATCAGCAACGCACTTTCGAGGATCGAAGGCCTTCGCGTGGCAGCTCTATCCTCGTGTTTCGCCTTCAAAGGCAAGGCGCCGGACATCGCCGAGGTCGGCTCCAAGCTCCACGTTGCGACGATTCTCGATGGTAGCGTTCGGAAGTCGGGAGATCGATTGAGGATTACGGTCCAGTTGGTCAGCGTCGCCGACGGTTATCACCTCTGGTCCGAGCGCTTCGATCGAAACATGGACGACATCTTCGCCGTACAGGACGAGATCGCAGCCGCCATTGCCGACAAACTGCGCGTGACCCTCACCGGCACCGCCGCCGAGACGCAGGTCAATCGATCCACGGACAACGTCGAAGCCTACAACCTTTATCTCAAGGGAAGGTTTCTCTGGGAACAACGGGGCATCACGCTTCTCAACGCGCTGGAATACTTTGAGCAGGCCCTGGTGCTCGATCCCGAGTTCGCCAGCGCCCACGCGGGCATCGCCGAGTCCTACAGCATGCTGGGGTTCTTCGGTCTGATGCGACCGCACGACGCGATGCCCAAAGCCAAGGCGGCTGCGCAGCGCGCCATCGAGTGCAACAGCGCTCAGGCCGAGGCGCACTGTGCTCTCGCCCTGGTGGAGACCCTCTACGAGTGGAACTGGGACGCCGGACGGAAGGCCTTCAGGCGTTGCCTCGAACTCGACCCCCGCTATGTTCCCGCGTTGTGCTGCGAAGCCCTCTACC
>CBDUZY010000357.1:0-3955 GCA_965371825.1 uncultured bacterium | reverse complement strand
CATCCTTCCGCCTTCATCCTTGTCGGGAACGCGCTGCTCAAGAGCACACGGCCTTGAGCTTCGTCAGAACGCGCTCCGGCGTGAGGGGCAGCTCGGTAAAGCGCACACCGGTGGCGTTGAAGACCGCGTTGCTGATGGCGGCTGCAACCGGGATCAAAGGCGACTCGCCGATTCCCTTGGCGCCGTGAGGTCCTTCGGGGTCGTTGGTTTCGATCCAAGAGAATTCCAGCTCGGGGACTTCGCGCGAGGTCATCAATTTGTAATCGGTGAAGGTGGGGTTGCACACACGTCCGCCTTCGAGCTTTAGCTCCTCCGAAAGACAAAAGCCCATGCCCTGGGCGATTCCGCCCTCGAGCTGGCCCTCGATGCCGAGTTCGTTGATCACCTTACCGACGTCGTGGGCGGCGCTGATTTTGAGCACCGTTATCACGCCCGTGTCCAGATCGACCTCCACCTCGGCGACGTGGGTGCCGAAGGCGTAACATGCGGAGATGTTGCCCTTTTGCATCTTGTCGGGGGGCGTGCTCGGCGGCTCGTAGTAATACGTGGTCATGACAAGGTCGTTGTGTGAGCCGAAGTGGATTCCGCGAATGATCTTGCCTATCGACTCGAGCGGCTCTCCGCTAGCGAGATCGATCACCTTGCCGTCGCGAAGGTCGAGGTCCTGCGGTTTTCGCTTCATTTTCGCAGCCGCCGCGTTGAGGAGCTTCTGCCTCGCTTCCCTGGCGGCCCGCATGGCTGAGTTCCCGGCGATGAACAGCGTTCGGCTGGCGTGAACGCCGACGTCCCAAGGTGCCAGTTCGGTGTCATTGTTGATTACGCGGATGTTCTTTATCGGCAGGCCCAACTCTTCGCCCACGAACTGGGCGATCATGGTCTCGGATCCCTGGCCGATCTCGGATGAGCCGGTGATCACCGTCACTCCGCCGAAGTCGTCGAGCTTGAGGATCGTCCCACAGCCGTCGGAGCGGTAGATCTTCGCCCCGCCGCCGACGTGGAACAGAGAGGCCATGCCGACGCCGCGGACGACGGAGCGACTGGCGCTAGCTCCGGGTCCCGACGACTTGGCACGCCGCTCCCTCACGGTCGCGGTTCGGTTCTGCTGCTCCCTCACGGTCGCGGTTCGGTTCGACGTTTCGACATTTCGACGTTTTTCTGCCCATCCGGCGCTGTGGGCGGCTGTGGTCAGGCAGTCCTTGAGTCCGCAGGTTCTGAAAACCATGCCCTGTCCCGTGGTTTCGCCTGGTTCCTGGGCGTTCTTCAGGCGCAGCTCGAGCGGGTCCATGCCGAGCTTCAGGGCCAGGTCGTCTATCTGCGATTCGAGAGCAAACGTCGCCTGCGGGTTGCCGTATCCCCTGAACGCGCAGGCGTAGATGTTGTTCGTGTACACCACGTCGACCTGTTGGCGCACATGGGGAACGCGATAGAGGGACGAGAAGGTCCGCATCATGATCCAGGGCGTCGTCGCGCCCCACGAGGTGTGCCCGCCGTTGTCCAACTGCATTCGCACGTCGCGAAAGGTGAAGGTTCCGTCCTTTTGGGCGCCGCTTTTCAGGTAGATGGTCACGGGCTGGCGCGTGGGCATCGCCAGGAACTCCTCCTCACGAGTGAAGACTAGGCGGACCGGTCGCGAGGTCGCTTTCGCCAGGAACACGCAGATCGGCTCGAACGGGTGAACGTCGAGCTTGCTGCCGAAGCCTCCGCCGATCGGTGGCTGAATCACGCGGATCTTCTCGGGGGGGACGCCGATGATCCTCGACAGGTCGTGCGTGTACTGAAAGGGCACTTGGGTAAGAGAGTGAAGCGTCAGTCTCCCGTCGGCGTCGAACGAGGCGATTATGCCCGAGGTGCCGAGGCAACAGTGGGCCACGCGCTGGGTCGAGTAGGTGTCCTCGACGATGACGTCCGACTCGCGGATTCCTAGCTCGAGGTCGCCGTGATTGTAGTCGAAATTGAACGGCTTATTGTCGGGCACCCTGGGGTTGATGACCGGTGCTCCGTCGGCCAGGGCCTGCTCGGGGGACGTGACGACCGGCAGGTCCTCGTAGGTCACGCGAATTTGCCTCACCGCTTCGGCGGCGATCTCGGGTGTATCAGCCGCAACGGCTGCCACCTCGTCGCGTATGCACGTGACCTTGTCTTCCTTGAGGGCCGTGTTGTCCTGACCGAATCCGAAGGGGACCAGCTTGATGTCTGCGGCCGTCAGAACAGCTCGTACGCCACGCATTGCCTTCGCCGCGGATGTGTCGATGCTGACGATCCGGGCGTGGGGTCGATCCGTGAAGAGGATCTTTCCATAGAGCATTCGCGGCAACTTGATGTCTTCGAGATAGCGGGCCAGGCCGGTGACCTTCTCCGGGGCGTCGAGCTTGGGGATTCGCTTGCCGATCAGCGTCGGTTTCGTCGCCTGCTTGTCCGCGGCCGTTTCGGCGGCTGTCTCAAGCACGGTTCGTACCTCCGTTCGCCAGGGACATGACCGCGTCGATGATCTTGCGATACCCGGTGCAGCGACAGAGGTTCCCCTCGAATGCCCGCTTGATCTCATGCTCGCTCGGGCTCGGGTTCGCTTCGAGCAGGGCGTAAGCGGCGAGGATCATTCCGGGCGTGCAAAATCCGCACTGGACCGCTCCGCAATCAACAAACGCCTGCTGGATCGGGTGAAGTCGGCCGTTGGATCGAAGGCCTTCGACGGTCAGCACCTTCGAGCCGTCGCACTCGACGGCGAGGACGAGGCACGAGTTCACCAATCTCCCGTCTAACATCACCGAGCACGCACCGCACTCGCCTTCGCCGCAACCGAGCTTGGCGCCGGTCAGCTCGAGGCTGTTACGAAGGAGGTCGAGCAGCGTGGCCGTCGGCGATACCGAAACCCTGACGGGTTCGTTATTGACTTCGAGGGCGAGTTCGACCCCGTCAAGAACTTGCGGCATCTTCCAGCATCCTTCTGAGCATGACGGCCACGACGTCACGTCGGTATGAACCGCCGGCGCGCACGTCGCTGATGGGGGACACTTCCTCCCGTGCGGCCGCCTCGCATTTCCCGATCACCTCTTCAGTAAGCCGGTTCCCCAAGAGGGCGGCCTCAGCCTTGCATCCGCGTAGAGGAGTCGGCGCCACGGAACCGTAGCCCACTCTGGCGTGTGTGACGGTTCCGCTCTCGACCCGGATCAACAGGCCGACCGAGGCCACGGCGATTTCCATCGAAGGTCGCGTTCCGAACTTGTTCCACGAGGCGAAGCTGCCCTCGGGCATCGGCTTGAAGCGAATGTGCGTGACGATCTCGCCGGTCTCGAGGACCGTCGAACCGGGCCCGCGGAAGAAGTCGGTGATGGGGACGCCGCGCATCGCCGCGTTACCTGCGGTCCCCGAGGCGATTTCGATCACCGCATCCAAGAGTATGAGCGGAATGGCTGTATCGGCCGCCGGGGAGGCGTTGCACAGGTTCCCGCCGATAGTCGCACGATTGCGAATCTGGTGGCAGGCGATTCGCCCGGCGGCCTCCGCCAGCACGGGTGCGGATGAACGGATCAGCCGGTCTGACTCGATCTCGGTCATCAGCGTACAGGCGCCGACGCGGATCTCGCCGTCGTCGCGCGTCACGCCTCGCAGTTCGGCGATGTGCTTCAGGTCCAGGATTGCGGATGGTCTCGCGCTAAGATCGGTCGACCAGCGCGGCATGAGATCCGTGCCACCCGCAAAAGGCGCAGCATCCTCGGGGCCCTGGTTGAGGAGTGACAGGGCTTCCTCGATTGTCGTAGGGCGATGGTAGATCAACGCTCCGAACGCCGTTCCGCGCGCGGCCGACTGCACCGCTGAGCGAGCCGCGCGGCACACTCGCCAACTGCCTCGATCCATCAACGCCCGCGAGTAAACGGTGAAACGCCTTGGCCGTCAAGTACGGTGCCCGTTGACTGTCAAGTGAAGGGCGACGGTCGGAAGCCCGGCGTCAATCCCA
>CBDUZY010000356.1:0-3962 GCA_965371825.1 uncultured bacterium | reverse complement strand
GCAAGCGAGGACTGGTCGAACGGGTCGATTAGATATGTTCGACACCGCTACGAAGGACGAGCGGACAGGTTTTCGGTCCGGCGTTTCTACCGCAAGCAGATGCCGCTGGTCCGCTGGACGGCGGTCGATGACGGGAACGTGAGCGGCCGGTGTACACAGCGGTTCGTTCGCGAACGGGAATCGTGTACTATTACCATCGAGGACAGTGCAACCGCCCTTCGGAACCGAGTGACGATAGAGGTTCTGATCGTCCCGTCGGGCGGTGCTGAAAGAACGCACGCGAGATTGCCATGAAAGCCGAACGACGTCACGAACTTCGCGAAAACGATCTCTTGCACGCGATTCAGGTAGGCAAGGACTATCTGCGAGACAACAGCGGGCGGGTGAGTGTGGTGTGTATCGTTGTCATCGTAGCTGCGGCGGCGATATCGTTCGGGATCCGCTCCCGTGCGGCGGCTCACGAGGACATCTACCGCCGCATGGATCTTCTCAACTTCGACAGTGTGGAAGCCGGGCGCGAGTCACTTGATTCCCTCGCGGCGATGATACGAGAGTCCACGGATGAGGAATTCATCCTCAAGGGGCGGCTAGAGCAGGGACGCCAAGCGCTGCGGCTGGCACAGGAGGTGCACTTCCCGCCGGACGCGGACCTCAACACCGAAGCGCGACATGCGTTCGAGGGAATGCTGGCACGGTTCCCCGACAACCCGCTGGCAACGGGTATCGCTCTGAACGGTCTGGCGACAGTCGAGGAGAACGAGTTTGCCTACGACGAGGATCCCTCGCACAAGAAGAAGGCGCGCGAGCATCTCACAGCCGTGGTCGGCAACCCGCTGCTCACTGGAATGACCTTCCAGCGGATCGCGTTGGACCGGCTGGACACTCTGGATGAAACGTTCACCACCGTGACAATGGTAGCACCGACGCTGACTCCCGAGGAGTTGGAGGCACTCGAAGCCGAAGCACTCGAAGAGGCTACTGAAGGGAACGAGGCGGAGGGGGGATCTGAGGGCGAGGGTCCGACGGACCCGGCACCATCCGATGAGGCGAGTAAAGGATCAGACGCGGAAGCCGAGCCCGATGGCGAGTCGGTCGACGAAGGTGGAGTAAACGAGGACGGCGGCTCCTAGGACGAACAGTAGACTCCTTCGGGCTGCACACGGGATTCTTGCGGCTCACGTCTGTTTCATGCGCCGAATACCGACCACCGCGATGTGGACGACGCTATCGGCTGCCGCCGCTATCCTCTTTGCCGGCGCTGCAACCTCATGTCGGAGCACTTCGGCAACCGTTGACATCCGGGCCTACGGTCCGTCCGGTTCCTCGCCGCTTCGCGCCGGGTCCGGCGCGGATTACGGGCGAAGTCAAGTCAAAGTCGCCGGGGCGATCAATGAGACGGTCAGCTTCAGGGTCGCAGTTCGCGCTGGGGAAACACCAGTTCCTCAACCCGGTCTTCGCGTAGGTAGGCTGCGGTCGGCCACCTCGTGGATCGACGCGTCGGTCGTAGAGCTATACCGAATGCACAGCGTTGCGGTCGGCGCCTTTCCCGGGTGGCACATCCGGTCGATTCCACCAAGCAAGCGCGACCCGAGGCCGCTTGACGCGTTGGTTCCGATCCATGCCCCGCGCGGCGGTCTTCCTTTGGCCCTCGCTCCCGGAGTGACGTACCACTTCTGGGCGGACGTAGCGATACCCAAAGGGACCTCCACGGGAACCTATTCCTCCCGGATCGACTTGTTGTCGGAGGGAAGACCGGTCGGCGGGATCGACGTTCAACTGACCGTGTGGCCGATGATGCTCCCCGATACCGCCGACCTCGCCGCGATCGTCGAGCTGGACCATCGCGCACTCTTCCAACACCACATCGAGTCGGGACCTTACGGCCTTCCGACCGCCATCGATGACTGGCGGGATCATCCGCGTCGAGGCGAGCTGGACGCGGTGCTGCGATCGACCCTCCGAATGCTCCAAGCCCACCGGTTGACGCCGGTGCTTCCCGGCCTCATGCCGACCGTAAGAGTCGACAGGTCGGGTGAGTTGGCGATCGATTGGGCTCAGTACGACGAGGTAGTGGCACCGCTGATGACCGGGCGGGCGTTTTTCAACCGAGTGCCTCTGCAAGGTTGGCCGCTTCCGGTCCGCAGCCTGTTCGCCTCGCAACGATCGCGCGGGCGGCGGTCGTCGCCGGCGCTCGTGTCGGAAACTAGGGCGTACCTGGGGCAGTGCGTCGCCCACTTCGAGGAGAAGGGCTGGCTGGACCGGGCATACGCCGCGCTTCCATATACGGTCGCCGAGGGGCGTGAAGCTGTGGAGGCGACGAATCGCTTCGCGGAGGTGGCCCGATCGGTTGACGAACGTGTGCCGATCGCTTCCTTTCTGTTTCCACAAGACCTGCAGCCGTACGGGTGGTTCGACTATCCACACGGGGAGTTGTCCGGGTCGGTGGACATCTGGATGCCGCCGGCACAGTTCTACGACCCCGACACGATGGCGGGCCAACGTGCCGTGGGGCGTCGCACCTGGCTAACGGTTGATCGTCCACCTTTTAGCGGCTCTGCGGAGATCTTTGCACCGTCCTCTTTCGTACGGGTGTTGAGCTGGCAGGCGCTGGCCCTCGGAGCCGAGGCCATTGTGGTCGGCGAGATCAACCGCTGGCCGACGACCGAAAGTGGCGCGGATCCGCAAGCCTGCGCGGATGCGGATCCCAACGTGCTTCTCTATCCCGGGCGGGCGTTCGGGCTCGACGAGCCCATCGCATCCGTCCGGCTCAAGCACCTCCGCCGGGCAATGCAAGATGCGGCGTATGTCAGGCTGCTAAGCGACCACGGACTCGAGCACATCACCGAGACGGTGCAGGAGTCGCTCGTAACTTACGCGGGAACGGCAGCCTATCGAAGTCATTTCGCGGACGGCCGCAACATCGGCTGGGTCGACGACGACGCCCTGTTCGATATCGCTCGTAAGATCATGGCCGAGGAGTTGATGAGGGCCTCGGGAGGCAATCAGCCCGAGGTCGTTTCCGGAGAGTTCGGACGCACGGCGGCGTGGCGGCGATTCATGACCACGGCGCGCTCACTCGACCTTCGCGTGGACGGTACACGAGTAAGGATCGGCGGAACACCGGCACAGCCAACGGCGAACGTAGAGTGCAATGTAAGTGTGCTCAACCGAACACGTGTTCCGATCGCCGGGCAACTCCGATTCGGCGAGCTTCCCGAGGGGTGGGTGGCGAAGACCGGGCAGGAGGACATGCCACCGGTTCCGCCGGGGAAAGCGAAGCTGCTTACCCGTGAGGTGGAGACCGGACTCCTTTCGGTGGTGTCGGGCGGCGTCATCAGCCTGCCCATCGAACTCGTCCCCGGCGACGGTTCGGTACATCGCGCGAAGGCCAAAGTATCTTGTGTGACGGCGGTTCCGGTGGACGATCCGCCTCGCATCGACGGCGACTTGTCGGACTGGCCACCGGGAGTCGCCAACGTCGCGGCCGACTTTCGCCTGATCGCCGGGCACGCATCGGAGGACGTGAATGATTCGGCCGCCCTACCCGCATCCCGGACGTTCGCGTTCGTGATGCGTGACGATGAGTACCTTTATGTAGCCGTCAACAGCGAGATGGACCGCGGTGTGCTCGAGGTTGGTGCTTCGCGCAAGAGGATTCGCTACGACGATCTAATCCCGGTGGACGAGGAGCTTGTTGAGCTGCTCATCGACCCCATGAACCTCGGAACGCGCTCTCCAAGCGACCTCTACCACATAGCGGTCAAACGATCGGGAACGGACGTGACGGAGAAGGGAATCGCTTTCGACCCACCGTGTGGTCGGCGCGAGGTGTGGCCCGTTGACATAGAAGTCGCCAGTTCGACACACGCGGATCGGTGGATCGCGGAGATCCGAATACCGCTGGATGCCTTCGGGCCGGGGCCTCACCGCAACGTGATCTGGGGATTCAACGTCACCCGGTA
>CBDUZY010000355.1:0-3981 GCA_965371825.1 uncultured bacterium | reverse complement strand
CCCAGGGCGCGCCGGCGTCGTCCACACAGCACGAGCGCGAAACCGACCGGCAAGTAGACCGCGAGATTCGTCCAGAGGTCTTCAGGGGTTGGTTTCGTGAGCAGCAGGCTCGCAACACCGAGCCCGTTTTCGAGCTGGAAGGCGTTGCCTGACAAATCGAAAGGGATAAGCGATGCGTAGAGCACCGCGAGGATTACTCCGACAGGCCAGGCAAGCGAGATACACTGTCGGCGCGCAGTCTTGCCGTCGAGAAGCTCGAGCGATACCGCGGACCGGGCGCGACCGTGTGCCGTGTGCAATGCTTCCTCCCCCATCCCCCGCCGCGTTCGTCGATCGAACTGCGGCGCCGGAGTTATTACCGGTCGAGGCAGCGCCGACCGGTCGCATATCACATGGCAAGAAGCGGGTTGGTGTTTCGAGGACGAGGCCCGCGTGGTCGCCGGGTCGAGAGGCAAGGCGACTTCCGATATGATCCGGTTTCCAGGGGACGCCCGGTGCCCTCCCGGCCGACGCGTTTGCCGCACCGTCAAGTGGCGGGAACCTTGAGGCTTGTACCGCCTGTGACCTTTGGGCTTGCGGCGTAGCCAAACGGCGTCGTTTCTGTTACGCACCGGCTCGGCAGCGCTGGGTCGCTGCCGATTCGCAAGGACAAGGACAAGGAGTTCTGATCGATGAAGGCGGCGGTTATTCGTCAGTTCGGCGGACCGGAGGTCTTAGCTATCGAGGACGTGGAGCGGCCCGAACCGGGAAGCGGCGAACTGCTGATCAGCGTCGCAGCCTGTGGGATCAACCGGTACGACCTGTACCTCAGGATGGGTGCCGTGTTCACCGACATCGCCTTCCCGCACGTACTCGGGGCGGACGTAGCCGGGACGGTCGCCGCCGTCGGTCCTGACGTGAGCGGATGGGCTGAGGGCGACGCCGCGATCGTCGCCCCGGGTTATCCGATAGATCCCGCGGATGTCGACGTAAGACCGGAGAACCTCGCCCCGAGCTACGAGGTGACCGGAACGCACAGTTGGGGCGGGTACGCCGAGTCCATCCGAATGCCCGCCCGCTACGTGGTCAAGGATCGGACCGGTTTGCCTCCCGAACAGGTCGCCGCCATGCCGCTCGTGCTGATGACCGCCGTTCACGCCGTGGAGACGCTCGGCGAGGTCCGGGCGGGCGCCCGAGTCCTGGTCCAAGCCGGTGCCTCGGGCAGTGGCAACGCCTGTGTGCAGCTTGCCAAGGTTCTCGGAGCGAGCGTCGCGACGACGGTAGGATCGCCGGCGAAGATAGAAACGGCCAAACGGGCCGGAGCTGATCTGGTCGTCAACTACAACGAGACCGACTTCGCGGAGGCGATGCTCGACTGGACGGACGGAGTTGGCGTTGACGTCGTGATCGACAACATTGGCGGTAGCGTCTTCGAAGGCAATCTGCGGGCCCTGCGCATGGGTGGGATCTTCGTGAACTTCGGGCTTATCGGGGGGATGAAGGCCGAGATCAACTTCCGCAACCTGTTTTTCAGGCAGCACCAGCTTCGCGGATCGTTCATGGGGAGCATGGACGAGCTGGGGCGCGGACTGGGTCTGCTCGGCGAGGGTAAGATGAAGGCATTCGTCGACCGGAGCTATCCCCTCGAGGACGTAGCCGAAGCCCACAGGTACATCGAGTCGCGTGCCGTAAAGGGCAAGGTGGTTCTCACTCCATGAGTCCGGATTTGCCAGCCCGGCGTCGGCGTACACGGGGGTGCCTTCGGATCCACATGCGATGATTCTTTATCGGTTCGATGATACCGAACGGTTCGCCCTGCTGGAGAGCGTTACGACCGCTCCGGGACGTGTGACTCTCGAGGTTTTGAGCCTCGCCGGCCGGAGTTGCCTGCGAATCCGGCATCAGCCCGGGGCAGATCAGGGTTCTGGTTCCGAGGGGCGACCGGTCTGCCAGGCGGCCGAACCGGCGAGGATCGCCGTAGCACTTCCACTGGTCGCCATCGGTGGTGACCCGGAGTTGCTCGTGCTGGACGTGCACGGCGACGCGAGCGGCTGTGAGATCGCCCTCGAGGCTACCGACGCGTCCATGAGACTCCTTCGCTACTCTTTCGGGGCGGTGGACTTTGCGGGTTGGCGGACCTGCCAAGCGGACCTTCGGAAGCCGGTCGATTGGCAGGCGTCGCAGGGCCCGAACGGAACGACGGTCGTCGAGCCGCCAATCCAGTTCTTTCAGCTCTGTCTCACGATCCCTGACATGTGCCGCGCGGTCGATCTGTGCCTCGCATCCGTGGCGGTGACAGGACGGACGCGGGTCGTACCGTCGGGCCTGGCGGGTGGTTCCGGCTGAGTGTCGCGACGCCGTAGTTCCAGCCCCACGGCGGGGAATAGCGCCGCGAACCGCCCATCCGGGTGGCGATGAGCCGGCGTTACAGTTGCCGGTCAAGTCGCCGGTAGTGGACCGCTTCGAGGATGTCCTCGGCGGAGATGCTATCTCGTCCGGCGATGTCCGCGATCGTCCGGCTGACCCGCAGAATCTTGTCGTGGGCCCTTGCTGACAGGCCCAGTTCGGTAAGAGACTGGCGGAGCACCATCTCACCGGCGTCATCCAGGCGGCAGAACTTGCGGAGCAGCTTGCCGCTCATGCGTCCGTTGGCCATCATGGTCAGCTCGCCGAAGCGTGCCGTCTGGCATCGCTTCGCGGCAACGACCTGGTCCCCCATCGCGGAGGACGGCGTACCGTCGCGGTCGCTTCGCAGCTCCGCGAATGGGACAGCCGGGACCTCGACGTGGATGTCGATCCGGTCGATCAGCGGGCCGCTCAGCCGTGCCAGATACCGGTCGATCTGGAGGGGCGAGCACTTGCAGGCTTTGCGGGTGTCGCCGAAGTACCCGCAGGGGCACGGGTTCATGGCCGCCACGAGCATGAGCGATGCCGGGTACTTGGTCGTCGCGTGTGAGCGGGCGATTGTTATCTCGCCGTCCTCGAGCGGTTGGCGGAGGGCCTCCAGGGCGCTGCGAGAGAACTCGGGGAATTCATCCAGAAACAGAACGCCGTGATGGGCCAGCGACACCTCGCCGGCCTTGGGGATCGATCCACCGCCCACGAGGGCCGGCGTACTGGCTGAGTGGTGTGGCGCACGCACCGGTCTGGTCGCCAGCAGGGCGACGCGCGGTCGCAATTGGCCCGCCACGGAGTGGATTCGCGTCGTTTCGAGCGACTCCTCCAGCGTCAGCGGTGGCAAAATCGTCGGCAGCCGCTTGGCCAGCATCGTCTTTCCGGACCCCGGCGGGCCTATCAGAAGGACGTTGTGGCATCCGCTGGCGGCGATGGTCAGAGCCCTTTTGACGTGTTCTTGACCCCGGACGTCGGCGAAGTCGCAGTCGTAGACCGACGAGGTCGCGAAGATCGCGTCGAGGTCCACAACGGCCGGCTCGATGGGTAACTCACCCGAGAGGAACCCGATTGCGTCGGTGAGGGAGCTGACCGGGATCACGTCGACACCCTCAACCACGGCCGCCTCAGGGGCGTTTTCGACCGGGACGATGATCCCCGCGGCACCACGCTCCTTCGCCAGTATAGCGGCGGAGAGGGCCCCGCGGACGGGGCGCACTCGGCCGTCGAGGGCCAGCTCGCCCGCCACTATGTAACCATCCGTTCGTTCCGCGAGGACATTTCCACTTGCGAAGCTGATGCCCAGGGCGATGGCCAGGTCGAAGATGGGGCCTTCCTTGCGGAGATCGGCCGGGGCGAGGTTGATTACGGTCTTATTGCGGGGGAATTCGTACCCTGAATTCTGGATTGCACTTCGGACGCGTTCGATGCTCTCTTTTACCGCCGCGTCGGGCAGGCCCACCAGGATAGGTCCGGAGAATCCACGCCGGGACACGTCCACCTCGATCTCCACGGGGACGGCCTCAATACCGTGGAACGTAGCGCTTTGCAGTCTGGCGATCATAACGCGGTGGGATTATACCGATTCCGGCCCCGCCTGCACGCGCAAGG
>CBDUZY010000354.1:0-3985 GCA_965371825.1 uncultured bacterium | reverse complement strand
GCGCCGCGTCGAGTCGCCCGGCGGTGTTGAAGACGGTGTAGTCGATCAGCATATGTCCGCAACCGGCCCGCAGCCGGTTCTGGAACTTGGCGACCTCGTCGATGTATCTCGCTCGCAGCGACCGGGGATCGCTCAGCAGTCGCCCCGAGGCCTCCATGCCGTCGAAGAAGGTGAGTTCATCGAACGGGAGGGTAAGTTCCGCCGGATCCCAGACGTTCCATACGATCACGTCGTGATGTTGGTAGCGCAACAACCGCAGCCCGGTAAGGATCGAGTTCGGATCATCGAAGAGATCGCTTATGAGGATGATCAGAACGCGGCGGTGGAGTCGTTCGCCCAGCTCGCTGAGCACACTGCCGATGGACGTCTTCGCCGGTCCGGTCCGACCGTCGAGCTCGTGCACGAGAGTCTTCCATTGCTGCACGTTGTTGGAGGGTCGAATGAACCCGGTGAGGCGTTCGTCGAAGAGGGCGACACCGACGGCGTCCGACTGCTGCAACGTGAGATAGGCGATCGCCGCCGCAATCGCGGTGGAATACTCGTGTTTCGTGAGCAGTTCATCGCTGGAACGGAAACTCATCGACTCGCTGCAGTCGACAACCAGCACCACACCGAGGTCCGTTTCCTGCTCGTATTCCTTGACGTAGTACTTGTCGGTTTTGCCGAAGACCTTCCAGTCGATGTGTCTCAGGTCATCGCCCTGACTGTAGACGCGATGGTCCGCGAACTCCACGGAAAGGCCGCGATGCGGACTGTGGTGTATTCCGGCGAACCCGCCGAAGGCCGACTCGACAATCAGGCGGGCTCGCAACTGGAGCCCGCTGATCTTCGCGAGGACCTTCGGATCGAGATACTTGCGATAGTCGCCCGTCGCCGGCTCCATGGCATCCAACCTGTTTCATAATCACGCATCGACCGGTTAGAGACCGGTCCCACAAGGGGCACCCGTTACCGGCGCCCTCCGTCGCCCGCCGGAGGATCGGCGAAGACCCGCCCCGCGATCGCGGCGTCCATCTCCTCGCCGGAATCCGCCGAAACCGTCTCTATCAACTGACCGATGATCTGGTCGCTGGTGACGCCGTCCGCCTCGGCGTTGAAGTTCGTGAGTATGCGATGACGAAGGACTGGGTACGCGACGCTTCGGATATCCTCGGTCGAAACGTAATACTTGCCTTTTAGAATTGCTCTGGCCTTCCCCGCAAGAACCAGATTCTGTGATGCCCTCGGCCCGGCGCCCCACTCGACGTAGTCCTTCACGAACTTAGGGGGCGGCTCCGACGTCGGATCGACACGGGTCGAGCGGACAAGACGCATGGCGTAACGAACCACGTGATCGGCGCAAGGCACCCTCCGCACGGTGTTCTGGAGGTCGATCACCTCGCGAGCGTCGAGTGTTCGCTCTACTTCGACCTCCTGCACCGATGTCGTCATCTTGACGATCTGGAATTCCTCGTCCGCCGACGGATAACTCACCAGGACCTTGAACATGAACCGATCGAGCTGGGCCTCGGGCAGTGGGTACGTACCCTCCTGCTCGATGGGGTTTTGGGTCGCCAGAACGAAGAACGGCTTGGGCAGTTTGTGCGGGTAACCAGCCGCGGTGACCTGGTGCTCCTGCATGGCTTCGAGCAGGGCGGCCTGCGTCTTCGGCGGCGTCCGATTGATCTCGTCAGCCAGCACTACGTTCGCGAAGATCGGTCCTTGCACGAAGCGCAGCGATCTGGACCCCGTGCCCCGGTCCTCCTCGATCACCTCCGTTCCGGTTATGTCCGAGGGCATCAGGTCCGGGGTGAACTGGATGCGGGAGAAGCTGAGCGATAGCTGTTGGGCGAGAGTGCTGATCAGAAGCGTCTTGGCAAGGCCGGGGACACCTTCGAGGATGCAATGCCCGTTACAGAACATCGCCACGAGAAGTTCCTCGACCACCCGCTCTTGTCCAACGATAACCCGCGCGATCTGCGAACGCAGGCGCTCGTGCGCCGCAACCAGCCGCGAAACAATGGCGAGATCGTCGCCGGGCTCGCCGCTTTCGGGTAGCTGGGAATGTGCCGGTTCGGAAGTCATCGGCTCTACACCTTTCAATTGCAATTTGCGGCAGGTCGGCCGTCCGACCGTAACCCAGTTCGTCGCCTAAGGCTCCTCGTTGATCCGATCGATCAACGCCCGCAATCTCCCCGCGTTGTACCGGTCGAACGCGCAGACGAGTCTCGTCTTGTCCGGATGGACGTTCTTTTCCTCCGACAGGGGGCCCGAAAGCTGCTCGAACCGCCCGCCGGTGAGGATATCGGCGAACCGTTCGTTGATCTCCGCCAGCGCGGACTCGGGAAGCGGCGAGTTGAGCCGCAGCACGAGCTGGTCGCCCACGTATCGGAGGGAGTGGTAACGCCTGTAGAATCGTAGTATCTCTGCGACCGCATCCTCGGCATGGTCACATACGCGGAATAATGACATGTCCGCGGGCTCGATCATCTTGTTGCCCAGGAGCTCGGCCGTCACGTAACGCTGCCACCGCTCCCAATATGTTCCGCCCGGCTCGTCACACATCACGATTGGAATGGGAGCCGTTTTGGCTGTCTGGACCAGAGTCAGGGCCTCGAAGCCCTCGTCCTGCGTACCGAACCCGCCCGGGAACAGCACTATGGCTTCCGCCTCTTTGACGAACATCAGTTTGCGCGTAAAGAAATACTTGAAAATCGCCAGCTTAGGGTCGCCGTCGATAATCCGATTGGTCGCTTGTTCGAAAGGCAGACTGATTGCGACTCCGAAGCTGGATTCGCGCTTTGCTCCGTGGTGACCAGCCCGCATGATCCCACCCCCGGCGCCGGTGATCACCATCCAGCCGGCACTTTGCATCTGTTCAGCGA
The DNA here is from genome assembly GCA_965371825.1 of uncultured bacterium. GTDB lineage: Bacteria > Planctomycetota > Phycisphaerae > UBA1845 > UBA1845 > JAJRUK01. The sequence continues at coordinate 1,121 of CBDUZY010000354.1, read as the reverse complement.
ATTTCATCGCCTCGATGTATTGCGGGTGGCTCTCAGGTGTGCGGGCCGATCCGAAGATGGATACCTTCGGTATGCCCGCGTATGGAGCAAACACCTTGAACCCGTATCGCAGCTCTCGCAGGGCCGCATTGAGGATTTTCAAGTCACCACGGTCCGCCCCATCGGCTGCGAGCCGTGTGATGGTCACCATCATCTGCGACAGCAGGCCCTGGTGCTTTGACGGAGCGTGAGCGGACAGAAACTCATCGATCGCCTCGGCGCGGCTTTTTCTCCGTTCGTCATGGGATGTCGGCGATCCGGCCGTTTCCTTCACAGTGAAGACCTCCGATAACTAGGTTCATCGTGGACCCGCGGTCAGCCCCAGCGGTAAGTCCCATAAGACTATACGCCTTGCCGAACGCCTTGCCGAACGCTTTGCCGGATCAGGCCCGGCAACGGCCGGAGAGCGCGTGGGCGGGGTCCATCCGAGCCGGTGCGTGGTATCACTATCGGCGGTTGGAGTGCTTGGAGCCACATTCGGGGGCCCACGGGAACCGGGCTGTGGCTGCCAAATCACTTGAAATCGGTTCAGAACGTCCGGGAATTGACCGCGCGTCGAGCGGCGTCAGGAGTGGGAGTCCGCGCCATCGTCGAGGTAGGGCTTGATCGCCAGCTCCATCACGATCTCGTCGTGGATGGGCACGCCTCGCTCGCCGGAGCGGGGAATCTCCGGTTTGATCTTCCGGGCTTCGTCGACAGCTCCGATGTTGATGGCGACCATCCGGAAGCCCAGCCGCTGGTAGAACCCGATCGCCCTCAGCAGGTCGTTCGTGGTCGTGAGCCAGATCTTCCGGCAGTCTCGCTCCCTCGCCCGGTCGATGGCGTTGAGCATCAGCGACGAGCCGATTCCCTCACCCGCCAAAGTTGAGTTGAGCGTGAGGATCTCTACCGCGTCGTTTTCTATGTGGTAGGTCAGGAGGCCTACGATCTCGCCGTTGCGTCGTTCGAGGAAGCCTTCTTCCTCATGTGGGAAGAAGGCTCTGCCACCGCTCACGACCTTCTTACTGTGCCAATACCGCTCGACGAAGGTCGCGATTTCCTCGCGGTCCGAGTTCTTGATCTCGCTTCGTGCCATATGCGTG
>CBDUZY010000353.1:0-3990 GCA_965371825.1 uncultured bacterium | reverse complement strand
CGAGACGATCGACTGCGCGAGCTCAGCCGGTTGCCGCGTTCTCGTGATCGAGAGTCGTGGTTGAGCCTGCCCAACGAGGTCCCCGATTGGCCTCGGCTCTGGGAAGATCCCCTCGCGCTTCGTGACCTGTCCTCGTCACGTCGGCCCGGTCGCTTTCCGGCTCGATCTTGGGCACCGGCCGACCCCGGTGTGGAGCGCGATGTACCAGACTTTGCTCCCGTTCTCCCTCGCCCTCGGTCATCTACGGCAAGGCTCGTTTTGTTCCACTGGCGGTTGGCGTTTGATCGGCCGTACCAATCGTTGTCATTCCCGCGCCGATACACCTTGCCATTATGTCCGGCGTACACATCTCCTGAGGCCGTCTTTCCGGCGTAGGTCCATCCTCTGTCACCATGGTGGACGGCGCCCTTGGCTCCACCGGATGTCTTGAATCCCGCTGTTGTGCCGGCTGGCCCGCTGCGGTGTCCGAACCGAGCCCAGTCGCGACCATCGGACACGACCGAACGCCCCCACGAACCGTAAGGAGTGCGCGCCTGATGCGTGGCGGCCCCTCGGCCGGTACGCGGGTTGTACGCGCGGCCAGCGGCGACTGTCCCGCGGGGACCCGACACGTATGCACCGCGCGCCCGCGTTCCGGTCCACGGGTTGTACGCGCTAGCCACACCGGCAGATCCGTACGGACCGTAGGCACGCGCGCCTCGGGCATACGTACCGGTCATGGGATTGTAACGCGCCCCGTAGCCCGCGCCGCCGTACGGACCATAGTAGCGCGCACCTCGTGTGTAGCCGCCGTGGTGATAGCTGTACCGGGCGGCGCAACCATACGAGTAGTAGGATGGCGGGTAACGCCACGTGCACCACACGTTCCAATCGTCGTCGTCCGCTAATTCGTGTCCGAGCCAGAATCCCGCGCCGAACATAAGGAGCCCGTTGGCGACATACGCACCGCTATACCCGGCGGTGTATCCGACGACCACCGTATCGGGCGTGGAGTCATAAACGTAGACGTAGGTTACGTTGTGGTAAGGGCTTGTTGACGGGATCGTATAGACGGCGTCGGGAACGTTGGCGCAGACGACCCAAGATCCCGCAGGTTGAGCCGACACGAACCAGATCCCGTTCTCACAACAATAATAGTGGGTGTCGACACGGAGCACGGAGTGCGTCGTGTTTACGGCGTAGTAGACGTTCTTGCTGCCCTTGATGACCTTGAAAGTCGGCTCGCCTTCATAGACTACCTTGATGGTGGTCTCCGAGCGTTTCACGGTCGCCTTTTGAGGAATCGACGCCTGAGCGATCGCTTCCTGCGCCTCGGGCGTGTGGGGAACGGACGCAAGAACGGCGGCTTTCGGATGACCGTCCGGAATGAGCGCGAAGGAATCCGGAAGATCGAGCGTGGCGGCCTCCCAAGGGCCCTCCAGCTTCTGGGCGCGGAACCAGCGGCCGGCGAGCAGCAAGTATTGGTGACCATCCTTGACATGAAGGAACAGGTCGCTTTGTGTGTTTGTGCAGTAGAGAAGATCCGTCCCCGGAACCGGCGCAAGCTCCGGTGCTCCGTCGGTCAAGATCAGCTCTGCTGGTTGTGTGCTCACGAAAACGCGGGGAGCTTCTGCCAACGTCTTGCCGGGCACGTGCTTCTTGACTTCCGCCCAGTTCTCTTCATCCGGCAGCTTCGAGATGTCTTTGGGCAAAGCCGACGTCGGGCGCCAGTCGCCACTCTTCGGGTCAGTCGATACAAGCCAGCCATCCTCGACACGCAGGTAGTAGCGGGAGCTGCCGATCTCGTGGAATACATCCCAGTTCGTATTGACCGCGAAGAGGAGGTTTGTGCCTTCGACGGGCTTGAACTTGGGTTCGCCCATGAAAACCACGAGCACGGCGGGCTCAGCACTGTAGAAGATCGGAGGCGGGTCCAGATTGATCTCGATGTCGCGATTCTGGACATCAGAAGCCTGAACGTAGGCAATGAGCCGATCCAGGTCTACGACCAGCGTATCCTTATCCGCCAAAGCCGTACGCACGATCGTCTCGAGTCTCATGGCTATCGCTGTGTCAGTGTCGGGAAACTTCATGGTCAGCACCAACTGGGTGAGCAGTACGGCGCGCCCTTCATAATCGACCTTTGTGTTTGCGCTGACGTCGATGACACCATAGGTTGGCTGCCCAGCGCCGGTCGGCAAAACCGAAACCGCCATGAGGCATTCAAGTGTCTCGTAGTCCTTCCACTCTTCGACTTGGGGCTGGTAGACTACAACTCTGTGGCCGTCCGCTTCGAAACTGCGTGGCCACCCGATATCTTCACCGTTTGCGGCCGCCACCGATGTGAAGGCGAACGCATAGGCTAAAGTCAGCATACATAGTGTTCTCGACATGGCTTTGCTCCTTCGAGGCCGGCTCAGAAGTCCCTACATAGACCGAAGCCGCCTCGACACGGCTGTGACTCGCTCGGCATCGATGACCGTTTCATTGCCGTCGATGCGATACTTCGCGTTAATCAAGCAGCCCGGTTTGTTCACGATCAGCGTGCTTCCGACAACACGATATCGCTCGTCCTGTTCTACCGCGCCGCCATCGGGAGCCGCATTCGACCGAGGTACCGCATCCCTTAATCGCCTGGCCGTTACTCTTCTCCGCGCCTCGCCGACCAAGACAACGGCATGCAGCGCGAGAACTCGCCCGATGCGCCGCGCCGTGACGATGCTACCCCTTCCAGCCCCAGGGACCAAGTTAGCGTATTCTGGTCCACGCTCAGCGCACGTTCGAACACCCTCGTGCCGGCCGCAGCGGGGATTGTAACCGTCCCATCGCTACCGCTAGCCTGCGACGTGGCGTTGTCAATCTCCAGTTCAACCATCGCACCGTCGGGGCTCTCCGCCGACAGCTCCACCAGTTTCCCGCTGCTGTTGAATGTCGCTTGATAGCCCCAGTCGCCAAAATCGCCTGGGGCTGCGGGCGTTACCGTCCACACGCCGGCGAGTATGGACACTGCCAGCGTGAAGATACCGCAGCCTGCCACCGGCAGCACCGGCCTACTGCCCGCCCACATACTCGTTATGGAACTTGATCCATTCCGGCAGCACGCGCTCCAGCAACTCGCGTGGGGGCAGGAACGCAATCCTTAAATGGTGCGTTCCAGGCCGCTGTCCGAAACCCTCACCCTGAACCGTACACAGCCCCGTGGTGTTCAGTAAGCTCATACAGTAATCAAAGTCTGTTGTATTCGCGGGCAGTCGATTGAGCCGGGGGAACAGGTACATGGCCCCAGTCTTTCCGAAGCACTCAACACCGTCCATTTCCTCAAACGCCGCTCTGATCATCTCCGCCTTTTCGTACAAGTCGCGAAGGACACCCTCCTTCTCCTTCACGAACTGCTCGTGCGGCGCGCTGCCCTCCAGCGGTGGCTTGACCATAAGATACGTCAGCACCTGTCCAACAGTGTTCGAGCACAAGCTGACCGATGCCAGCGTCGTCATCACCTCCATGAACGTGCTATCGGCGATCTGTATCTGCGGCGGATTCCTCACTTCAACGTACCCGCCCCTGTGGCCGCACTCTCCGCAGAAACCCTTCGACGTGCTGTGCAGGCTGAAGAGCGGAACGGGCCGCTGTCCGACCAGCTTAGCGAACGAAACGAACTCGGCTTCGTATAGGTTGTCCTGGTAGACTTCGTCGGCGATGATCGCCAAGCCGTTTTCATGCGCGAAATCGACAACTTCCCGGCCGTCGCGGTCGGGAAGAACCGCCCCGGTGGGATTCGCCGGGTTAATGACCACGATCGCCTTCACTTTGATCTTCTTTCCCTCGGCTTTGTCAAACGCCTCCTCCAGGATGGCACTGCTCAGGGTCCACCCGCTATCCTCGTCTGGGTAGTAGTTGATCGCACGACCACCGGCTTTGGTAATGGCCGCCGAATAAAGGGGATCCTGCGGAGTCGGAATCAGGATGCCGTCACCGGGCCCGGCGATCAGCATGTCGATTATGTTCTTCGCG
>CBDUZY010000352.1:0-4002 GCA_965371825.1 uncultured bacterium | reverse complement strand
CCTGCGCCGGCACCTTTGGATTCGCCGAAAAAGTCGCGGGACAGCGAAGCCGTCGGGTCGACGCCAACGCCGGTGCCCGTGCAACTAAGCGCGCCTCGAACCTCGGGTGGCGTGGATGCTGTACTTCAGGAACATTTCCGCGTAATGGAATCGTTCCTGCAGACAAACGAGGAGATTGTGCGGGCCTACCTCGACACGACGCGGGCGGCCGACACCTCCCGTTCGACGGGCGTGGCGCGACATGGTGAAGTGGGTCCGCGCGACGTAGCGGATCTTCTTCCGCAAATAGCGTTACCCGCAACATCACAACCCCAACCTCCGTCGGTCGCGCCTTCGCCGGAGGAAATCGAGACCCCTTCGCTGCAGCCGCAAGTGAGTGACGTTAAGTCGCTCGAGCAGAGGGCGGTGGTTGAGGCGGAGTCCGCGGGCTCGATGGACGAGACTGCGACTATTCCAGCGGCCCGCGGCGAACCTGAGCCGCAGGACACGGAGGCAACGCCGACACGGACGCTCGAAGACGTGCTGCTTGCGATAGTCAGTGACCGCACGGGCTACCCCCTGGATATGCTCGACCCGGACCTCGACATGGAAGCGGATTTGGGCATCGACTCCATCAAGCGTATTGAGATTCTCGGTGCCCTTCAGCAGCTTGACGGTGCGGGATCGCTCGCCGGTGAGGTGGACATGGAGGAGGTCATCAAGCTCAAGACCCTCCGCGAGATTCTTAACTTCCTGGAGGAGGCCGCCGGAGAGGGGGGGCAGGCACTTGTGGGGACTCCGCCCGCGACATCGGCCGAGACGACCGTCGCCGGTGCGCAAGAGGACGATGCACCGCCGGGTGGGGCGCGGCCGACAACCTCGCCGGCTACCACTATGCCGGATGCCAGCCGCCTGACCTTCGCAGGGCACGTTGCCGGCTTTACGCCCGATGCGGAGGTCGTGGTTGTCCGCGACGTCGACATCAACGAGGACCTCTACCTGCACGATCATTGCTTCGACCCGTTTATTTCCGAAGCCGACCCGCAGCGCGAGCGACTCGGGGTCATCCCGCTCACGGTGAGCCTGGAGATGATGGCCGAGGTCGCCGGGCTGCTCGCGCCCGGTCTTCAACCGGTTCGGGCCAAGAACGTGCAGGCCGCTAAATGGATAGAGGTCGAGCCCGGCGGCGAGAAAGTTACACTCGCGATCACCGCCCGGCGGACCCAACAAGCCGACGAGATAGCGGTGACGGTGGCTCGGCACGAAGCCGCGAATCAAGTAGGCGGGGGCGTGCCGGCGCCACTGGCACAGGGGACATTCGTTTTCGCCGAGTCCTTCCCGCCGCAGCCCGCGATCGAACCACTCGAGTTGAAGAACCGCAGACCGTCCGCCAACACGGCTCGACAGATGTACGACGAGCGTCGCATGTTCCACGGTCCGCGGTTTCAGGGAGTCGTCTCGATTGAAGCCGTTGGCGAGAACGGACTGCTTGCCCAGCTCGAACCCCCACCGACGGACAACTTGTTGCGATCGAACACCGCGCCGAAGTTTCATTTTGACCCGGTCGTGCTCGACTCAGCCGGTCAGTTGGTGGGTTACTGGCCGGTGGAGTACTTGAGCGAGGGGTTTGTGCTGTTCCCGATTCGGATCGCGGAGGTGACGCGCTACCGTCAGAACCTGCGACCCGGAGACCGGGCGGAATGTCGCCTGCGGATCGTGGAAGTAGGCCAGCGCCGGTTGCGCGCCGACATGGACCTCATTGCTCCCGACGGAAAACTGTGGATGCGCATCACCGGGTGGGAGGATTGGCGGTTCTACTGGGACGTCGACTTCTACAACTTCTGGCGAGCGCCCAACAAGGGAATCGTAAGCGAACAGCTCGAGCTTCCCGCGGCCGCCACCGATGCGGATGTCGAGTGTCGACGCATGGCACCCTTCGGGGAGATGGGGTCGAGCATCTGGGAAAACCTCTGGGTACATTTGATAATGAGCCGGCGCGAGCTCGCCGAGTACCGATCCATTAAGGGCACGAGCGCCCGCCGAACCGAGTGGGTGTTCGGTCGCGCCGCGGCGAAGGACGCCGTGCGAATGTGGGTGAAGAGGCGTCACGGACTCGCCCTTTACCCGGCAGACGTGGAAATAACGAAGGATGAACGCGGCAAGCCCGTCGCGACCGGATTCTGGGTGCCCCTAATCGGAAAGGCCCCGCAGGTGTCCATCTCCCACAAGGAAGGGGTCGCCGTTGCCGCCGCCGGTGAGGCGGACGTTGGCATTGACCTCGAGACCATCGCCACTCGCGATGAGGGCTTCGAGAGCGTCGCCTTCACCGAGGGCGAGCGCGGCCTCCTACAAGAGGTCAACGGCGGCGTTGATCGGGACGAATGGATTACGCGGGCGTGGTGCGCCAAGGAGGCGGCCGGTAAAGCGCTCGGAACGGGGCTTGGCAACGGCCTTCGCACCGTGACGGTGCGGAGCATCGATTCACAGATCGGCGACATTATCGTCGTTTGTGAGAGTGGTTCAGAAGCCGAGGGACGTGGGGAACCGTCCCGCGAGTACGTGGTCCGGAGCTTCCGCGATGGCGACTTCGTCGTCGCCGTAGCCTATGACGAGAGGAGTAGTAGTGCAGCGGTTTGACCGGGACAAGGTGCGCGGCAACCTGATGAAGATCATGGCCGAGCTACGCGAGGACTGGGAATACTCCGGGGAGATCACGGAGCAAACCGGGATCTTCCGCGACCTGGACTTCGAGTCCATCGACGCGGTGGCGCTGGGCTCGGCGATCGAGGACGAATACGACTGTTCGCTGCCGTTTGCCGAGTTCCTGATGAAGGCGAACGAACGCAGAGCGACCGACATCACCATCGGAGAGCTAGTCAGCTTTCTTGTGGAACATCTACCGACATCCGGAGAGAACGTCTAATGGGTAATCCCGTCGTACTGTTCGGGCTCGACGGAGCCACCTACACCGTACTGGACGATCTGGTCCAGCGCGGCGTGATGCCGCACCTGGGCGAGTTCATGGCCGAAGGGGCACGAGGCAATCTGGCGTCGACGGTCCCGCCGCTCACGCCGCCCGCCTGGACCACGCTGGTCACGGGGCGCTCGCCGGGGGCGCACGGGATCTTCAACTTCCTGCAGTTCGAGTCGGAGAGTTCGCCTTATCTGCGCATTCCCAACTCCCGTACGGTTGCGTGTGAGAAGATCTGGTCTATCGTCAGCCGGGCCGGCAAGCGTGCGGGAAGTCTCAATTTCGTAAACCACAACCCGGCCGAGCGCATCAACGGGTACATCATCCCCGGATGGGTGCCATGGCGCTGGGTCAAAAAGCACACTCACCCCGCCCAACTGATCGACAGGCTCAAGGAGACCGTGCCCGGTTTCGACATTCAAGAACTGGCGATGAACTTCAAGGAGGAGAAGCTGGCCGTCGCCGGTGTGGAGCTGCAGGACTACGAGTCTTGGATCGACCTACATATACGCCGTGAGCGACAGTGGTTCAACGTTCTTCGGCATCAGATGATCAACGATACGTGTGACCTGACCGGCATCGTCTTCGACGGTGTGGACAAGCTCCAACACATGTTGTGGCAATACCTGGACCCCGGGGCGACGCCCGTCGGTTCGCCGGAGGAACAGGAGCGCGCCCGCCAAGGATGCTGGGACTACTTCCGTCTGATCGACGAATACCTGCACGAGGTCGTCCGGATTGCGGGCGACGACACCCTGGTGATGATCGTCTCCGACCACGGCTTCTGCGGCACTACCGAGGTCGTCTACATCAACACCTGGCTCGCGCAGCAGGGTTACCTAACCTGGCGGGAGGACGTGGAGGTAGAGGCGGAGGATTCCCAGGAACTCGGTAACGCCCACCCCTATCACTTGACGCACATGGACCTTTCAAAGACGAAGGCATTCGCGAGTTCCGCGGGGAGCAACGGCATTCACATACAGGTGGCCGGTGTTCGCGGCGAGGACGGAATTCCGCCAGACCGGTACGATTCGTTCCGCGCCGAGTTGATT
>CBDUZY010000351.1:0-4006 GCA_965371825.1 uncultured bacterium | reverse complement strand
CGGCCGGTCGCCAATCCGACGGCGAAGAGCCCGCCGGCATCGTGGAAGACGGCAACCTGACCGTCGGATACGGCGTGCCGGGGTGCAATCGCCGCCGTGCCCCGGCGACGGCCCGCATCCTGAGTGAATGTCTCCGGAAGACGAAGCTGTGTTCTCCAGTGGAGGGCGCCGGTAGTCGCGTCAAGACACTCGACCGCGCCGGCGGAACCGAACACGACCACCCTGTCACCGAGTCCGCCATTGCCACGATCGGTGAAGCTGACCAGCCGCAACGGACCGGCCTCCGTCCCGAAGCTGTAGGACCACGCCCGCTCGCCCGTCAAGCCGAGCACTTCACCGCGCTGCCCGGCGTTCTCGTCTTCCGTCGGGCGACGGTAGAGTTCGACCTGGGCGGAAGGAACCCTGGCCCGGGCTTTGTCGATCCAATCTTGGACGCCTAGCCGCTCGTCGTCGGGGCGGTCGAGCCTGGTCGCCGCGTGATCTCGTCCGTCACCCGCAAGCGGTGACTGACCGAACCGCTCCTCTAGATCGTTAAGGCACGGTACCAGCAAGGCGGTCACGTCCTGCGCCTCCTCGGCATAAAGCTCACAAAGTCGCTGGTGGGCGAGGGTCGTTATCGGCGAACCTCCGCCATGTCGGATGCACTCGAGCAGGTACTGCTCCGTCCGCTCGAACCGCTGACGACTCAGCTCCCAGTCCGCGAGGGCGAGAAGCGTCCTGCTAACCGTTGACTCTACCGAATACAGCTCTGATGCGGCCCTTAGAAACGCCCGGGCCTCCTGGACGTTCGACCCGTCGCCCAAGCGGCGCACGGCGTCGGCAACACTCGCGTTTGCCTCGCCGTCGATCTCGGCTAACTGCCGCCTGGTCATCTCTCCCCGAAGCAGGCGCAGGCGCTCGACGATTTGGAGACGCGCCGGGATCTCGACCGACTCGTCGATTGAGACGATTTCTCCCGCCTCGGGCCCGAGCCCCAAGTCCAACAGCGTTCGATACGCCTCGACGGGATGTCCCATAGCCGTCTGTCTGGCGGCGATCAGCAGGCCGCAGCGAAGCGAGTCGGACGAAGTAAGCGTGGAGTCGCTTGCCGACTCGAGGAGTTTTAGCGCCTGGGAGTGGTCGTTGACCTCCTGTTCGGCCATGGCCAGCAGGGCTTCCAATCTGACACGGGCAGCGGTTCGTGAACTCCCCGCGTTGCCGTCCTCGCCGAATGCCGGAATGCGCTCGATTATCTCATACGCCCGGCGCGGCTCCCCAATGAGCAGCTCGACCCAGGCGAGACGAATCGCCGCTTGTGCGTTCGTGGCATCGCTTTCGTACGCGTCTGAGGCCTCGGCGAGCATTCGCTCGAGGTCGGGGAACTTGCGAATTGATGACGGGTCAAGGCTGAATACCGCCGAGCCGACGCGCACCAGATTCCCGAGCGGAGTCCGCGACGGCGGAGACGGCTGTGTCTCGATGTAATTCCCGTCGGATGTGCCCAGGGATACGAGCCCTTCCGACATGGGTAAGTGGATCACGTCACCTACGAGCACTCCGCGTCCCGTAGGGACCGCGGGAACGTGGGTGCGCCAGATCCGGCTACCGTCGGCAACTGACAGGCAGGAGACACCTCGCCCGCCCAGCCAAATCCGGGCGTGATCTGCCCCAAGTACGTAGCAGGTGTATTCCGAGGGTGCGGACCAGACAAACTCACCGCGGGCGGCGGTGAACGCGAGAAGCTCCTCGTGGTCGGTCGCGGCGAGTATCACCAGTCCCCCGGCGATGACCGGTCTTGACGGCATCCAGGGATACGCCTGGCCGGAGACCTTCTGCACGTTGCTGCCGCTGCCGCCGCGATACCGGGTTGCCCAGCGCAGTGTGAAATCGCTCGCGTCGACGGCGAAGAGGGCACCGTAACCGGAGGGAATGTACACCACCCCGTCAGCGTAAGCAGGCGGTGTCGCATGATATCGGGCGGGAGTGAGCTTAAGCACCGAGCCCAGCAGGACGTTGTGGACCAGCGCTCCATCGTCGGGTCGCAGTACGGCCACGAAGAGGTCCTTATTGCTGATATAAGGGATCCAAAGCAGATCGTCCGCCATGATCGGCGTGGAGCGGAAGCGGACGGCCCCCAGGGGATCGGCCGGGTTTCCGGTGCGGCCCCGCTGCCAGCGAATGTCACCAGTTCGGGCGTCGTAGGCCACGAGCTTTGTCGTGTTCGATGAAGCGCTGACTGCTCCGGGGCGCGGCAAACCGGGGAACAACTGCTGTGGAGCGACTTTGTCGCGATCGGTGAACTCTCCCTGCCCGTCGCGTTCGATGGTGAAGACGAGGCCGCCGGCCGTTGATAGCATCGCGAGAGCGTCGTCCTCAATCTGCGCTGCGTGCCTTCCGGTGATAGCCCGCGACAGCCAATGCCTTGAAGCTTCCCATTGTGCGCGCGCCGCTCGCGCCGCTTCGTCGTGGCTCGATTCCCAGACCACCGACAGGTCGTCTGCGTCGAGCGCCGCACATCCACCCGGCTTACGAACGAACAACCACCGTCCGTCGGAAGCCAACTCGGCCATCTCGATGATAGGAGGGTCGGCGGGATCGTCGTCGTAAATACGCCGCCACAATCCAGAGACCGAACCCGGAAGATCGTGCCGCCACGGCGTGAAATCGAGCAAAGTGGGCATGACCGTCGGCGCGTCGGGCCCACCCCTGCAGGCGGTCTCGGGCGAAGCTCCGGTTGCGTCCACGGCGGACCATCCGTTGCCAAGCGAACTCGGCGCCAGACTCGCAACCCGGTCCAACCACTTTGGAGTGTCTTCTCTGTCGTCGAGCCTACCCGCGTAGCCGGCGATGATCTCCGCTGCTTCGGTGGAGCGACCCAACAGGGCGTGCGCGGCGGCGGTCATCGCCATCACTCGAGCTTCGGGAACGTCCGCATCCGGGATCAGTCCGAGCGCGTCGGTCAGGAGTGCGAGGGCCTCCCCGCCACGACCGTCGTCTAGCGCCCACGAGGCTAACAGCTCCGTCGCATCGTCACCGTGTCGCGTAAGAAGGTAACGTCGTGAGATCAGGCGCAGCGTGTCTGCGTCATGGTTTCTCTTTGCTCGTTCCAACAAGCCGAAGGCCTTGCCGTCGTAGAGCATTCTGTAAGCCCTGAGGCCCTCCGGCGGTAAGGTTGCAAGGCGTTTTGTGGCTGTGCGTCGCGCGGACTCGAAGAGTTCGCCGCCCTCCATCTCTCCGTCGGATCGCCGAACCAGCGAACCACCGGGGTGGTCGATGACTCGTTGCAACGAATCGATGGCGAACTTCCAGTCTCGCCGGGCTATGCCTTCCTCAGCCCGGTTCAACAGGTTCATCAGCGACGGTGACGTTTCAATTAGAATCGGCGACGTCTCTCTGACATCAGGGTTCGCCTCGAGCCGTTGCCTAGGGGCGCGCTGAGCGGGGGCAAGAGGCCTCTGGGCTTCGGTATGACCGGAGGGCAGCAGCACGACGGCGAGCACTACGGCGAGGCCGGCGGCGAGTGACATGAGGCGGCGGTGACGATGGGCCAAACGAGGCGCATGTTGTTTGCACGACATGCGCCTGGTGTTCCTGCCCACACAATCAGAGGTCAAGCGAGTACCCTTCGTTTGTTTGGCACGGGCAACACCGCGCATGTTGGTCGCACGTGCCGATCCCCGCCGCGGTAGGCGCGGCTCCGCCACTAGCAGTTATCGGCTGGGGGCTCACTCCAGCGAAACCCGGCCGTGGTTCGCGATGCCCCCCCATCGGCGTTATCGTAGCGAATCGCCCGAATCACGTCTAGGCCGATCGGTGTCCGCCGACGATTTGCTACGAACAGTAGACGAAACGATCGCGTAACAACCGCGCAACGACATGAAGTTGGAGCGTGTGGGTGTGCCACGGATGCATTCGGGTTCGCCTACGGCGGAGGTCAGCGACGTCCGCGACGCTTCTTGCGGCGGTCTTTCTTGCTGATGGCACGTTTGGACGCGGTGCTGCTCGACTTCATCTTCGGCATGCCCCC
>CBDUZY010000350.1:0-4023 GCA_965371825.1 uncultured bacterium | reverse complement strand
GTTATTCTTGATTGCCCATCAGCCAACGCCTGGAAACGCAAGCTGCCAAGCAGGCGCGGTCGGTCCGTCGGGGGCATAACGAATGATGCCAATTGGACGATCTGTCTGGAAAACTGATCCTCCAACATGGATCAACTGCTAGTCGCGTCCCATAGCGCCAAAGTGTCGAGGTTGTTTGGCCACTCGTCACATCGAGCGACCTCCTGGAAGCCGGCGCCCGTTAGCAACTCGATCAGGCCGCGATCTGTCCAGGCTTTGGTCGTGCTACGGTATACGCGTGTCCGCCCACTGATTTCCTCGGTAACGGAAAACGTCTGGATGGCCACCTCTTGCTCCGGTAGCCACCGGTTTTCCGTCCGGCAGACGTAGGGATGGTCTGAGAACAGGCCGGATTCCGCCTGCTGTTCAGATGGTTCCATACGTCCTAGGCTTTCGACGGCTTCCGGCGTTTGCGTTTCGATAATCAGGCGGCCTTGGGACGTGAGGCTCCCCTGTACCTTGCGGAGAATCGCTGATGCCTCAGCCGGCGGAAAGACATTCAACTCGCCATAGAGAATCATGGCCAAGTCGTAAGGTCCCTCGAAGGCCACTTGGCGTATGTCTCCTGTAACGAACTCACACCGCGATGTGTCCGGGTTGTGTTGCTGCGCATACTCGATAGACGCCGGGCCGAAATCGATCCCACGGCAGCGGTGCCCCAGCCTTGCCAAACGGTGCACGTAGAATCCCGGCCCGCAGCCCAGGTCCAGTATGGTTGCAGCTTTCCCGTCAAGCAGGTGCTCATGAATCCACGCAACCTGCCTGTCAATCCACTCAGAAGGGCGACTGGCCAGATCATGGTCTTGGGACAAGTGTTCGACCAGCATTCGCCTGCTGAACTCAGGGTCATCCCAAGGGATCTTGTAGGCCCCGTGCCATATGCTGTCATTCTGCATCGTCATCTACCGGCGTCTTCCGCGCGGTGTCAAACTTCGTACCCACACGACCCATCGGCCTACCGTTCGATCGCGATAGTCACCCTGGCCGCACTTCGCGTTCTCCGCGGTGAACTGCCCTGACATCTTCCCCCGCGTTACGAGACGAGTTCCTTACCGAACTGGCGGGCCCGTTCGACCAGCTTCGCGTCCGCGCGGATTGTGTCGGGGTTCTTGACGTCAGCCGCAATAAGCGCCCCGACCCATTCGCATTGGCTAAACGCCGACAGACGTTTGCACGTTTCGGTAACCAGGTCGGCCCCGTCGTTCTCGCCGCCCCCGGCGGTGATGACCGCCGCCATCTTCCGCCCCTTCATCAGGCTGTTGACCGTGCCGTCCTTTCGGTACTTGAACATGCAGTAGTACCGGTCCATGGGCATCTTGATCAGCCAGGTCGGCGCCCAGCAGAAAACCGGCGTCGCCCACAGAACCAGATCGCTCGCCAGCGACTTACTCAGCAGCTCCTGTATGTCGTCGTTCGTCGCGCAGGCCGTCTCGCTAGGGTTCTTCTTACAGTTGTTGCACTCCCTGCACCCGGAGACGTCCTCCAGCTCGGACACGTGCACGAGATCGACCTTCGCCCCGGCCTCCCTCGCCCCGTCGAGAACGAAGTCGAGAACCGCCTGCGTGTTCCCCTCCGGCCGCGGACTACCCTGTATGGCGAGAATCTTCATGTTCGGTTCCTTCCTGTAAACGCGCCCGGTGCCGAAGCATGCCGAGCATCAATCCATCAACTCGGCGATTTGTCTGAAATCCGTCTCCCTCAGTATGCGTATTGGTTGTCCTTTAGATATCAGAGCCTCGGCTCGGCGATGCTTGGAGCTCCTTTCATGCCCCGCCAACTTCTTGACGTCTTGGTCCCCGACAACCAATAGTGTGGTCTTCTTGGTGACGTTCTCGGCGACGCGCCACCCAACTTGAGCTGCTATGTCCGCTGCCTCACGCCGCGGTATCTCCAACGCTCCGGTAAACACGACCACCTCGCCGTGCAGGGGGCCTTCCGGATTCCCCTCCCTCGTTATCGTAGAGTCTCGCCATGGCCGCGAACTGGCTCGCGAAATGGGTTGTTTGATCCTGGCCAGCCAATCCTCTATGTCTAAACCGGTTTCTGTGATCGCAGCATTGAGTATATGTGCGGCAGCCTTGGCGTCCTCCAACGCGTCATGGGGCGTAAACTTGTAGCCCAAGAACTCACACACATTCGTCAGTCCATACCCACACCGCGCAAACTGCCCCCACGCTCGACGCGCCACGCGGGCTGAATCTAGCCATACGCAGGTCGGATGACGCAGCCGATACTTGTCAAGTGCGCGCGGTACTGCCACCCGGTCAAAATGGGTGTGACAAACAGCCACGCCTTCATCGAGAAGCTTGTATATCGTGCCTGAGACATCTGGCACAATCGGGGCGCCGCGGACCGAAGCCTCATCGATACCGTGGATGGAAATGTTTACGGGGTCGAAGTAGTCTTCCGGGTCGATATAGGTCTTCCATTCGGAAGAGAGGACGCCTTCCGTGTAGCATGCGATGCCAATCTGGCAAATGGATGCCATATCGGCGTTCGCGGTCTCAACATCGATTGCCGTGAATCCCGTTCGCACTAGGAAGTCCTGCCAAGCATGCCTCGCAGCCCATCCTCATCCACTATCTTGACGCCTAGCTCGCGGGCTTTGGCGAGCTTCGAGCCGGGTGAGCCGCCCGCGACGACCAGGTCGGTCTTCTTGCTTACGCTCCCGGCTATCTTGCCGCCGAGTTGCTTGATCAGGTCCTGAGCCTCCGTGCGACTCATGCTCTCCAGCGTGCCGGTTACCACGACGGTCTTACCGGCCAGCGGACTGTCAGCCGAACGACACCGCTTCGGCTGAGTCATGTTGACGCCCGCATCTTTAATCCGCTTGACGACCTGCCTTCCCGCGCTGCTCCCGAAGAACCGGACGATGCTCCCGGCCACCTCCGGGCCTATGCCCTCCACCTCGGTAAGGTCATCCTCACCGGTATCTTGTATTGCCCCCATGACGCCGAAGTGCTCGGCGAGCAGCTCGGCCGTGCTTCCTCCCACGTGGCGGATGTTCAACGCCGCGAGCACGCGTGCCAAGGGCTGACGCTTGCTCCGCTCGATGCCTTCCAGGAAGCTGTCGGCGCTCTTTTCACCGAGAGTGTTCGGAAACGTGAGCGCCGCGACCTCGTCAAGTCGGCTGTGAAGTCGATACAGATCACCAACGTTGTGCAACAGCCCGCGTTCGACCAGCTTCTCGATGCGTACGACACCCAGGCCTCGGATACTTAGGCGCTTGGGGTCGCCGATGTAGAGGAGGCGATCCTTGAGCGTCTTCCGTGAAGGGGGATTCAGGAACTCAACGATACTGCTGGCGATATTCTTGTCGATTCCGTCGATATTCGAGAGCTCCGACTTGCCTGTACAGGCGACCGCGTCGATCGACGGCAGGCGTTTTGCGAGCGCTCGAGCGGCGTTGCTGTTCAAGCCGGGGATTTCAAACGCCAGGAGCGCATCGACCACGGATAGGGTCTTTGTGGCATCGATGGCTTGTAGCAACTGAGTGGCGCCTCGCTCGCCCAGTGTCTTGTCCGGCAATCTCAACTGCACAAGCTCGTCGCGCCTATCCTTCAGGTGATAGAAATCCGCGCAGTCCTTCAGAAGACCTTCCTTTACAAGCGTTTCGATAAGCACCTGCCCGGCGCCCTCGATGTCCATCTGATCGCGACCGGCGAAGTAGATCAGGCGCTCCTTGAGCTGAGCGGGACAGACCGGGTTGATGCATCGAATGTATACGCCGCCCTCGTCCTGCGCGACGTCGCCCTTGCAGACCGGGCATCGCCCCGGCGGTTTGATTTCCCTGGCGCCCTTGGGCCTCTTGTCGAGCACCACGCTGACGACCTGGGGGATGATCTCGCCGGCCTTCTCGACGACGACCGTGTCGCCGATGCGAATCCCGAGGCGTTCCACCTGGTCGAAGTTGTGCAGCGATGCGTGCCTGACCGTCGTACCCGACAGCAGCACCGGGTCCATGACCGCCCGCGGCGTGATCGT
>CBDUZY010000349.1:0-4043 GCA_965371825.1 uncultured bacterium | reverse complement strand
TTCGGGCGGCTCAATGCTCGTGGATGCCTCGGTGGCGCCGGTTTCGTCCGGCGGCGTCTCGGACGATTGGATCCCCGGTGCGGCGGCGAGGAAGATCGGAAGGAGTCTTGCGATCATTCGAGCGTTCCTTGGAATGTTCACCTGCCATGTGGCTGGTGAACGACCACAGGCTTCGGCTCTGCGCCGCCGATAACCCTAAGGATCGGCCAACCGCGGCGGCGGGCGGAACCCAAGAGGACCGTAATGAACAAGCGCCCCATTGTCTCCATCGTCATACCGACGTGCAACCGTAGCGGGCGGCTGGTCCGTTGCGTGGACAAGATAAGGCAGAACGTAGCCTGCTCGCGCGAGATCATCGTGGTTGACGGAGGCTCGACGGACGGGGCGCGCGAGTGGCTCGCCACCCAGGACGACTTACAGGTCATCCTCGAACCGCAGCGAGAGGGGGCGGTGCGGGCCTTCAACAAGGGGTTCCGTGCCGCTACCGGCGTCTATGTCATGTGGCTAAACGACGACGCGTACCCACTTCCCGGCAGCGTGGAGGCGGCGGTCGCGATGATCGAGAGGCCTGACCTCGCCGACGTCGGGATGGTGGCTTTCTATCACAACTGGAAGAACGAGCGAAACGTGCTCGATCGGGTCGAGCGTGACGGCGAAACGTATGAGCTTTGCCACGTTCGCGGGCACCCTTACGCGAATTTCGGGCTTTTGCGCCGCGAGCTGCTCGCCCGGGTCGGTTACGCGGACGAACGTTTCTACTTCTTCGGGTTCGATCCGGATCTTTCGCTGAGGCTGCAGCTTGACGAAGGCCTCGCGGTAGTCGGCTGTCGTGGGGCCGTCATTTACCACGAAGAGTTCCACGACGATCGCAAGCTGGCTGATCTTCCTGCCGGCCGCCTGGACAACGCCAGGCTCTTTGAAAAATGGGACCTGCCCGAGCCCCACGCCTATCCCGAGCCAGCGCCGGCTTACCGTCGGATGCTTGCCGAGCGGGGGCTATTGTAGTCGCCGCGAGGCTGTGTAATCTTCACCGGGATGATCGAGCCACCGAACGCACTCGACGCAAGTGATCGGGCGATTACCCCGCGATTGAAACGAGCGGTGCTCGCGGCCGCCGTGATCCCCCTTGCCGTTCTGATCGCGCTTTTCTTCGCCGATGTTCCTCTCGGTCAACCGGACTTTCTGGTCTACAGATACTCGCCGATCGCGATCTTGCGCCTGGAACGCTGTTTGAGTGCGCTGTTGATCGGGGCGTGCGGGTTGTTCGCGCTGCGCTGGGGATTCGGCAAGGAAGGTCGGGCGCGCTACCTGGCCGGCGGGATGGCATGGATTGCCTTCGCGGCGATCGTCGTCTGGAGCTTCCTCGCTCCGCCGCACTACGTGGAGCAACACAGCTTCAACATGCTGTCTCCGTCACACGACGGGGCCTTCGTTCTCGAGGGGCGGGAGGTGGCGTCGGTCCGCGAGTATATGTCGACCGGGTTCTTCGAGCGGCTGAGACT
This sequence comes from uncultured bacterium, assembly GCA_965371825.1. GTDB lineage: Bacteria > Planctomycetota > Phycisphaerae > UBA1845 > UBA1845 > JAJRUK01. The sequence goes on along the minus strand of CBDUZY010000349.1, from coordinate 2,541 downwards.
CGACCCCGAGGACATGCGTGGGCGGCGGGTGTTGAGCAACCCACCCGGCGTGACGGTGGCGTCGGTTCTCGTGCACCGTTTTGTTGATGGCACACCGGCGGCAAGATCTTGGCTCGTTGATGCGTTCGGGCTCGCCGAACTCGATGACGACGAGCAGCGCACCGAGTTCGCGGCCGCACTCCTGTTGGCGGTGATGTTCACCGTCGCGTGGGGGGTTGGGATGTACGTCGCTTACCGGCTTTGCCGGCTGTGGATGGCGGTTCCGGCTGCGAGCGCGGTGGCCTTCGCGTGCGTTTTCAACCCCGCGACCCTGGAGTTTACACCCGGGAAGGATCCGGCCCAGCTTCTGACGGTGTTGTTGATCGCCTATTCCTTCTTGCTCGGCTACAAGTCCGGTCGGCGGCTACCGGCGGCCATCTCGGGCGGAGTGCTGGCGGCTGCGACAATGATCGGGCTGATCCACTTATGGGTATTCGCCATCGTCGTCGGTGCCACCGGATGGCACGCGCTTCGGCACGGGAGAGGGTTGCGGTTCTGGGCACTGCGCGGAGTTCTTCCGGCGGCGTTGGGCGCTGCGGTTATCGCAGTCCTGGCGCTGATTGTCTTCGATTGGAACATCGTACTCACCACGTTCCGCGTTGCCGTACGGTATCAACAGATCCAACTACCGATCATTACGGAGCCGTTCTACTGGATGCTGGTGGGTTTTCCGGTGTTCCTGTTGTTCGTCGGACCGCTCTTTTGGGTCGAGGTGGTGGCGACTCGGCGTGACACGGCTGACTCCACGAGCGCGCTGGGGTTTTGTCTTCTTGTCGCGACGATCGCGGTGATGGCCTATACGTACTTCTTTGCGAACAACAGCGAAGTGGCGCGGCTTTGGATTCCTTTCGTTCCGCTGCTGCTCGTCGGGATGGCCCTGCGCCGATCAGCATTCCGTGCCGACACACCCACGAACCGGCGGTTAGCCGTGCTGCTGATCGCCCTGCAGATGACGGTAACGCTGGCACACTGGTCGGTTATGGATGTCCGCGAGAGCGAGTGCCGCCTGTACGCTACGGGTCGCATGTGGGATTGACCGATAGAGGCGCGCGATCGCACCCGCGTGGAACCGGAGTAGCGCGCCAAGTGTGCCGAGTTCGCGATCTCGAGATTTCGCGCTACGCCTGGTCCTCGTCGTCCTCTTGTTGCTCGCCTTGGAGTTCCTCGGCCGGGAGCAGCCACAAATGTACGAGGTATGCGAGGATGATCGTGCTGATTGTCGTTCCGCCGTAGTCAGCCGGGATCATCTCGTAATCCGAGAACCGAAGGACCAGCCACCACGCGACCACGACCAGGACAACGACGACCACGAGGGTTTTCCAGAATACTCCGGCGGAGAATGGAAGCTTACCCATGGTTCATGTGTCTCCCACGTGCGTTGAATAATCACATGCCGCTGAAGCGACGATAGCCGCGGCAGCAACACTGACTAAGGGAAAGTCAGCCATCCGTCAACCGGCCGCACGTCTCGCCGCTGCGTCAAGTGTTAGTCACCTCGATCGCCATGTGATTTGCCGTTTCGGCGTGGCAGACGTTCCTCAATTCAACGCGGCGAGCCGCGGCACGAGAAAATGAAGCGTCGTAGCCCGGAAAGACGTGCGATAACCTGGGCAAGTGTGCGAGCGGGTCCGTTTCTGTCTCCATGACTGGGATATCTGACGTAACGACATGAAAACTAAGTGTTTCCGGTCGAAACTCGGTTCGAGCATTAAGTAAAACGCGATGTTGTCCTGAGATGTTTCGCACGTTGGACCCCGTGTCGGTGGCGGAATAGAATTGAATGCCGCTGGGCACGAATGAGGCTCGGGGGGCGAGGTGGCGATGGTGCCGCAAGGTAGCCAAAAGGGGAGACTAGCCGTGAACGAGACGATTAAGTCGCTGGCACAGCACCAGCTCGTGATCATGCGCCGACTCCGGGCCAGTCCCTTGACCGAGTTCGAGCTTTCGCGAGAGATCGCGGCCCATTCGGGCCACTCTGTCGAGGAGGCGGCGGACAAGATGGCCGAGTGGCTCGGTGTGTTGCGAAATGAGGGTTTGATCTGGGCGGGCGTGCTGACCAACGCCAACGGACAGGAGTTGATGGCGGCTGCCCTCACCAAGCAGGGGCGCGAATTGGTGAACTGATGACAACCCCTGACATGGGGTAACAACCCTCGACATTTTGCATCGAATAACAAATGGGGCGAAGTGCCGCTTTCCGGCACTCGCCCTTTTTCGTTGCCTACGCGGTGCACGTCACAAGGTGGGCCAAGTGAGATTCCAGGCCAGGCCCCGACAAGAACTCACAGTTGTGCTGTGCTTGGCGGCGGGGTATGATCCGCCCGCGCGATTTCCGTCGAGCCGGCGTCGCGGCGTTGTGAGGACCGCGTCTGTTTGACGCGTTACGAGTGGACCGATGAACATAGTCGAGATTGAGAACGTCACCAAGACCTTCGGGCAGCATGTAGCGGTTAACGACGTGTCGCTCACCGTGCCCCAGGGGTCTATTTACGGTTTCATCGG
>CBDUZY010000348.1:0-4046 GCA_965371825.1 uncultured bacterium | reverse complement strand
GGAGACCTCGACACCACCGGGGACGTCCTTCATGGCGGTCACGGTGGTGTCCAGGGAGATCTCGACGAAGTCCTCCCTCAGGCGCTTGACTAGAGGCCTCACCAGGTCGCGATCCACGCCCGGGAGAAGCCCGGGCGTCATCTCGACGACCGTAACTTGCGAGCCGAAACCGGCGAAGACCTGACCCAGCTCCAGTCCGATGTATCCGCCGCCAATCACGAGGAGCGTTTCGGGAATGCGCTCGACCTCGAGGGCGGCGCGAGAGGTGACCACCCGTGGCGATTCGATCTGAACGCCGCGAAGCCGGATCGATCGCGAGCCCGTGGCGATGATCGCCCGGCGGAACTTGGCCCTGGACACCTCGCCACCCTCGATGGCAACGGACCTCGCATCCACGAACCGGGCGAGACCGCGCAGCCGCTCGACCTTGTGTTTTTTGCACAGAGCATCGAGCCCGCCGGCGAGCCTGGATACCACCTCGTTCTTCCACGCCCGGATCGCATCGACGTTCAGCTTCGGTCGGCCAAACTCGACACCCGTCGCGCCGGCGGCAGCGGCGGCGTGAATGGTCTCCACTAGAGAGAGTAACGTTTTTGAGGGGATGCATCCGCGGCTTAAGCACACGCCACCCAGCGTCGGCAATACGTCGACGATCGTCGTCTGAATGCCGTGTGAGGCCGCCCGGAAAGCGGCATGGTATCCGCCTGGACCGCCACCGATCACAAGCAAGTCGGTTTCATGCGCCGGGTTGCCATCGACCACCGAAGTCAGTCCTTTCAACGACTGGAAACGGGTAGCTATGATAACCGCCTGCCGACTAACGGTCGACGGCTCAAGCAGCGGGACTCACGTGGGCTAATCCCCATCCGCCTCGGAGGGCCTCCCCCGGGTTCCGCGGTTGACGAGGGCCTCGAGGATTGCACGCTCGGCGGACTTGTCCCTGCGGACCGTTCGCCACACGGTGTTCTGCTCAATGGTCGTCGCGGCGTCACGATCGATCGCCGTGTCGCCGGGACGATCGTCACCGGCCTGGGTCACGGCGAACATCCTGTGGGCACGGGTGGTCTGCTCCTGGATCGCCACCTTGCAGAAGACCTTGACCGCCTCGGGTGTTTCCTTGATGCGGATCTCCGCCAGGCGTCGGACGCGGGCGCGCGAACTCAACCTTGAGGTTCGGTGCGTGGGATCGGCTGATCCTCGGTAGGGTGCCTGGGACACTAACAAACCGCCGGCTACGTCGCGACGCGCAATCTCGTAGCCCAAGTCCGTGACGACGGCCTCGGCAGCGGCGAACAGGGCGTCCGTGTTTCCATCGGCAACGTGGCGGACGGCGAAACGCACCGGTGTGGGGTCGGCCGTGACGCATGAGCCGATCATTATCAACGACACGCCGCACAAGGTACTTTTTCGATGTCCCGGCGCGATCATGATTGACTTATCGATCCAGCGGTCCAGTTCCACCCCAAGTTGCCGGTCGGCCCTGGAGGTCAATCGGTCCCGATTTGCACGCTCGCGAGGCCGGTTGCGATGCTCTCAGCGAATTCGAAGACCTTGTCCAGCCCGGTAACGAGGAACAGACCCCAAACGTTCGTGTTGATGCCGCAAAGAACGAGCTTTCGTTTGTTGCCGATTGTCCGCTTTCGAAGTTTGAGAAGCTTGGCAATGTTGGAGGAGTTCAGGTAATTGACGCCGGCGAAATTGAGCACGACGTCGACTTCCGTCTGTTCGGTCAGCTGTTCGAAAAGCGCAGTGAGATCATCCGAGAAACCGGGATCATCCTGCAACTCGACGACTACGATCTTTTCCGACCAGTTCTCGATCGACACGGCGGCACTCCATCTACCACACGGTTTCGCAATGTATCCGTTCATCTACGGGCTGTCAAACGGGCTGCGCCGTCCGGGGTAGACGGGCGGTCACCGGCTGCGGACCAGCGAGTCTCGCTTGACCGCCAGGCGCTTCATCGCCGGTGCGGCGTCGCGTAGCCAGCGTTTCGCATCCGTGTAGTAACCCGCCGTTGGCCGAAGTCCCCTGACCGCAGCCGACCAGTATCCGTTGAACACGTGCATGTACAGCTCCCGGAGGTACTTGCTGTACACGCTGGCCAGGGCGACCGAAAAGTGACGGTCCTCGCCGCCGGTGGTGAACTCGATCCGGAGGATCCGCGTCTGATCGACCAGACGGTATGCGCTTCGATCGGGCGACTCCTCGAGAATCTGGAAGTCACACCCCGGCATAGCCGTGGAGAGTGCTTCACGATAATGGATGCGGCCCCCGAGCCGGTCGACGCAGATTCGCACGCGACGTTCGGGCGTGCACCTCAAGATGCGATCGATCACGCGCAGGGCGAGCCCCAACAGGACTACGGACTTGTTCCGCGTACCGCCCACCAGGCGGTTGTAGTGCCCCTCGAGCAGCGGCTCACAGAAGACGCCCACGGGTTCGACCTGTTGCTCGCGGCAGTTTCGGCGGATCGCGTTGGCCCGGGTCGGCACGTCGCCCACGTCGGAGCACAGCGGCAGCGCCACATCCGTGACGGCGTACCAGGGGTAGTCCTCCAGAACCTCAGCCGCCTTTGGGGCAACCTCGTCGAGAAGATCTCGCCATGTCGCCGGACGCTTTCCTCTTACCGCCAGCATCACCAGGGCGGCACGTTCCAGCGGGGCGAGGGTCGCGCGGGAACGAAAGAGCTGCTTGCTGTCGGCAATCGGCAACCGGCGGGCGTCGCGCGAGGGCTTTTTTCTGCACGTATCGCTTAACGTATCCCACAGGCATCGGTCGACGTGGCTATCCGGGATCCGAAAGGCGACCCCGGACACAACCAGCGGTCCGAGCAAAGGCCCGAAACCCGCTTCGTCGATCCCCGCGATGATAGCCACGTCCACTCCTCGGTTGTTGAAGGTCGATGTCAGGATCGGTATCGCGACCGTGAAGAGACGGCGCGCCGACCGCTAGCTCATGTCCTCGGTGCGTAGCGGTATGCTACCATGATACCGGGCTGACCCGCCATTCTGCACGCCGGCGTGCCGGGGAGTCACCCTGTCGGCGCGGCTTGGGAAACGCTCCTGGAGCCAGGCCCTGTCTTGTGATATCTTTGTCACCACGATGTCGAATCGCAGTATAGCTCGCTTCGTACTGGCGGACTGGAGGCCGGCGTATCTCGACCCGTGCGTGCGGTCCACGCTTTCCGATCGTGTGAACCTCGCCGCCGAGGAGCTGCGATCGTGTCGCGCATGTCCGCGAAATTGCCGCGTGGACCGGTTGGCCGGCGATGAAAAGGTCTGTCGAACCGGCAGATTCGCACGGGTCAGCTCCGCGACGCCCCATCACGGCGAAGAGGGCTGTCTCAGCGGCTCTCGCGGATCGGGGACGATCTTTTTTTCCGGCTGTAATCTCCGCTGTGTCTTCTGCCAGAACTGGGACATTTCACAGGGCAGGACCGGTCGCGAGACGAACGCGGAGCAGCTTGCCGACCTTATGCTGGCCCTGCAGGACCGCGGCTGTCATAACATCAACCTGGTCACACCGGAGCACGTCGTGCCGCAGATCGTCGGAGGTTTGGCGCAGGCGATAGATCGCGGCCTGTGCCTCCCCGTCGTCTACAACACAAGCGCTTATGACGCCCTCTCGTCACTGAAGCTGATGGAGGGGCTGGTCGACATCTACATGCCCGATTTCAAGTTCTTCTCTCGCGAGACGGCAAAGAGGCTTGTCAAGGCCAAGGACTATCCCGAAGTGGCTCGAGCGGCGCTTAAGGAGATGCACCGCCAGGTGGGCGTGTTACGTCTCACACCGGAGGGGCTCGCCTGCAGAGGTGTGCTGGTGCGCCACCTGGTCATGCCCGGGCAACTCGACGAGAGCCGTGAGATCTTCCGGTTCCTCGCCGAAGAACTCTCCCCGGACACACACGTCAACATCATGGGGCAGTACCGTCCGGCGCACAAGGTAGGTCGAATCGCCGAGACCGGCAGAGGCGCGGGGACGGCGCGCTACGCGGAGATCAACAGACGACCCGAACACACGGAACTCGAGGCAGCCTATGAAGC
>CBDUZY010000347.1:0-4047 GCA_965371825.1 uncultured bacterium | reverse complement strand
CCCAAGGGGGCCTGCCTCCAGACGACGTCGTTCAGGACGAGGCGACGATCCTGGCGGTCGCGGCCGTGGCGATGTGCTCCCTGTTTATTTTTGTAGACCTCGGGCAGCCGCGGCGCGGGCTCAACGTAATGCTACATCCGACGCTCAATTCGGTCATGTTCTGGGACATGGTAGCCCTGGGCGGATATCTGGTGTTGAACTTGATCATCGGTTCGATCACGCTCGATGCGGAGCGTAAGGGCGCACCGCCACCGAAGTGGGTGAAACCGTTGATCTACCTTTCGATCCCCTGGGCGGTCAGCATCCACACGGTTACGGCGTTCCTCTATTCGGGCCTGGCCGCCCGGCCCTTCTGGATGACGGCAATCCTGGCACCGAGATTCCTGGCCTCCGCGTTTGCTTCGGGCCCGAGCCTCTTGATTATCTTGGCGCTCATTCTGCGCAGGTTCACCAAGTTCGACCCGGGCAAGGAGGCCATTGGAAAGCTGGCGATAATCGTCACATACGCATTGGCGATCAACCTGTTCTTCGTGATCACCGAGCTTTTCACCGGGCTTTACAGCGACATGCCGCACCACACGCACCACTTCGAATATCTCTTCGTCGGCCTGCACGGGCACTCCACTCTCGCCCCGTGGATGTGGGCTTGCGAGCTGATCACCGTCGTGTGCGTGTTGCTTCTCCTGGTGCCCGGGGTGCGCAAACGGGAGCAGTTCCTCGCGGTCATTTGTGTGGGTGTAATCGCCGCGATTTGGATCGAAAAAGGTCTTACCATGGTGGTGACGGCGTTCATTCCGTCGCCGCTGGGGAAGGTCACTGAATACTCGCCAACGGCCCCCGAGATCGCGATCACGGTGGGCGTCTACGCCACGGGCTTCTTACTCCTGACGATGCTGTACAAGATCGTCCTGAGCGTCCGGGAGCGGTTGGTAGTTGCGTAGAAAGTAGAGCATAGTGGGGCCATCAACCCAAGCCGAAAGGAGGTAGCGATGGCACAATCAGGTGGTAACGGTACTCCGCTGCTGGACGAACTGGAAAAGGGACCCTGGCCCAGCTTCGTCACACAGATCAAGGAGTCCGCAAAGGATCACGACCAGTGTAAAGACCTCCTGGCGTTGCTGGAGCGGTCGTACAGGGAGAAGATAGGCCACTGGAAACACGGTGGCATTGTGGGCGTGATGGGATATGGCGGAGGCGTCATCGGGCGATACAACGACTTGCCCGCCGAGTTCCCGAAAATCGCGCACTTTCATACGATGCGCGTGAACATGCCCAGTGGTTGGTTCTACACATCGGATGCCCTGAGGACGATTTGTGACATCTGGGACAAGCGCGGTTCCGGACTGACGAACATGCACGGGTCGACGGGTGACATTATCCTGCTCGGGACGACGACCGACCAACTCGAGCCCATCTTCAAGGAGCTCACGGACAACGACTTCGACCTGGGCGGGTCGGGTTCGGACATGCGTACGCCGAGTTGCTGCGTGGGACAGGCTCGCTGCGAATGGGCGTGCTACGACACCATGCACCTGACGAATGACCTTACGCAGACCTTCCAAGACGAGCTGCACCGCCCCGCGTTCCCGTATAAGTTCAAGTTCAAGTGTGCCGGTTGCCCGAACGACTGTGTCGCTTCGGTAGCCCGGGCGGACATGTCCATCATCGGTACGTGGCGTGATTCGATTCGGGTTGATCAGGCGGAGGTCAAGGCCGCCGCCGACAGCGGGCTGGACATTGAAAAGGACGTCTGCAGAAACTGTCCGACGAAATGCATCGATTGGGACGGCGCGACACTCAAGATCGACAACGCCAACTGCGTGAAGTGTATGCATTGCATCAACGCGATGCCCAAGGCACTGAGGCCCGGCACGGATCGCGGAGCTACCATCCTGCTGGGTTCCAAGGCGCCGATCGTCGAGGGGGCACTGCTTTCCTCGGTCCTGGTGCCGTTCATGAAGCTCGAGCCCCCATACACGGAGCTCAAGGACCTCGTCGAGCGAATCTGGGACTTCTGGGGCGAGCACGGCAAGAACCGCGAGCGCACCGGCGAGCTCATGCAGCGTGTAGGGCTGGGCAACTTCCTCGAGGCGATCGAGGTGGAGCCAATTCCGGAGATGATCGCTCATCCGAGAGAGAACCCCTATGTCTTCTACGACGAGTACTTCGAGGAAGACGACGAGGAAGAGGGAGACGAGAAGTAGAGCGGCCCGGACCGACGGATCCGGTAGACTTTTAAACAGAGTAAACCCCAAGTTGGGAGTCAATCGATGGTAACGGATAGAAAGACGGATATCGGGCCGCCGAACTACGAGAAGTTCCTGCCGCCCATCATCAAGAAGAACTACGGAAAGTGGAAATACCACGAGATCCTCAAGCCGGGAGTGATGGTCCATGTGGGCGAGTCGGGCGACAAGCTGTTCACGGTGCGCGCCGCCTCGCCACGACTGCTAAGTACGGTTCGGATCCGCGATTTTGCGGCGCTCGCGGACAAGTATTGTGGCGGGCACCTGCGCTTCACCAGCCGTAACAACGTGGAGTTCCTGCTCACGGATCAATCCAAGATCGATCCGCTCATCGCGGACCTCAACAAGATCGGGCACCCGGTGGGTGGCATGGGCAACTCGATCTCGAACATCGTTCACACTCAAGGGTGGATACATTGCCACTCGGCGGCGACGGACGCATCGGGCGTCGTCAAGGCCGTTATGGACGACCTGTTCGAGCATTTCTCGGAGATGAAGCTGCCCGGCAAGCTGCGTGTCGCCCTGGCTTGCTGCCTGAACATGTGTGGGGCAGTGCACTGCTCGGACATCGCGATACTCGGTATTCACCGCAGGCCGCCGAAGATCCAGCACGACAAGCTGAACAAGATCTGCGAGATCCCCAACGTCGTCGCTTCGTGCCCGACCGCGGCGATCCGACCGGCGACAGTAGACGGAAAGCCCTCGGTCGAGATCGATGAGGGACTGTGCATGTTCTGCGCGAACTGCTTTACGGTCTGCCCGTCACTGCCGATGGCCGATCCGCTCAACGACGGATTATCGATTTGGGTCGGTGGAAAGGTGTCGAACGCCCGAGCGGAGCCGATGTTCTCCAAGCTGGCGATTCCGTTCATTCCGAACAACCCGCCGCGTTGGCCTGAGGTGGTCGAGGCCGTCCGGAACATCGTTGACGTCTGGGCGAAGAACGCTCGGAAGTTCGAGCGAATGGGCGAGTTCATCGAGCGCATAGGCTGGCCGCGTTTCTTCAAGATGACCGGCATCGAATTCACCAAGGAACATATCGACGACTTCAAGCACGCGGGCCTCACGTACAAGAGGTCGGCGCAGCTTAGACACTAGGAGGTTCGTGATGGCTGTAAGCCCCGAACAGGTTGCGGACGCGATGTTCGCGATGGTCAAGGAGTATGCCGGCAGAAAGAAATTCAAGGCCGGCGACTTGACCAAGGCGATGATTCAGAAATTCGGCGAGGCCGAGTGTGACAAGAAGCTCTGCAAGGCCGCTATTCGGGGCCTTATGGACTCCGGTAGGTGCGTCTATACGTACTTCGGCGGAAGCTTCATCGAGATTCCGCACGAGGAAGGCGCCGCGCAGGGCTAGGTCGGGCGAACCGGATCGTCGGCGGCGGAGGAAGACAGAGGCCGAAGCGCGCGCGTCAAGTGTCGACGCGCGGTGCCGGTCGAGGTGATTATGGCTATAAAGAAGACGAAGAAGAAAAAGCGTTTCGGGTCGGGGGCGTTCTCCTCCACTTCCAGGTCGCGCGAGCAATCACCGCTTAGGCCCAAGCACGTGGAGAAGATGCCCGCTTGCCGCAGCGTTTGCCCCAGCGGAAACCGGATCCGCGAGTTCATCACGACCATCGCCCAGGCCGAACGATTGGAGAAATCCCCTGACGTCGCGTTGGACGAAGCATGGTACATCTACACGGATACCAGTCCCTTTCCGGCCGTTTGTGGTCGAGTTTGTCCGCACCCGTGCGAGGATAGCTGCAATCGCAAGGAGGTGGATGGCGCGGTCAACATAAACAAGATCGAGCGGTCCATC
>CBDUZY010000346.1:0-4049 GCA_965371825.1 uncultured bacterium | reverse complement strand
GTGTCCCGTCAGCACGCCTCCCACGGGGCCACAACTGAGCGGAATCGCGTAGGACGCATCCGACACCGCATCGCGGGGGTCAGACTGGGACGGGAACGGGACTGGGCCCTTTCTCGGCTCTGCTCGTGACCGGGCCAATCCGACATTCCGCTCGACAACCGCGGAATTGGCTTATATACTGTGACCACAGTTCCTCGCGGCCGGGCCGACGTGAGGATGGGCCAACGCAAGACTGTCTGCAAGGGGACTGCGACCGGCGGTGCTATGGGTTTGCGCCGCCCGGGCAGGTTCGGCTTCGGGGTGTAGCTCCGTTCTTACTGGTGAGCGAAAGGTGAGACACGTGCGTGTTTTGCACCGGGGACAGGCGTCGCTCCTACGCTGGTCAGGATGGGCGGTCGCCCTGAGTTCCGTCGCCATCGCGGCGTTTCTCGCGTGGGAGGGCTCTCGAGCGACAAGTGGTGTGAGCCCGACCACGTCGTGGACTGGCGTGGCACTCGTGCTCATGTTCGGCGGTGGTCTCATGGTGATCTGTCGTTTAAGCGCCGCGTATCTCGCTGCCCGTCGGCAGGCCGACACCTGCGCCCGGAAGCTCACCGAGCGCACCGCCAAGACGCGAGCGATTGTGGATACAGCCGCGGATGGAATCGTCACCCTTGATGAACGGGGCGTGATCGAATCGTTCAACGCCGCCGCCGAGAGCATGTTCGGCTACAACGCCGAGGAGGTGATCGGAAAGAACGTAAAGCTGTTGCTGCCGAAAACGGGCGAATGGCCTGACGATGAGTTGATAACCCACCGTCCCGCGGGGGGCAAGGTTGCCGGATTCGGTCGTCGTCGCGAGCACGACGGCAGACGCAAGGATGGAACGGTTCTGCCGGTCGAAGTGGCGGTCAGCGAACTGAATCTGCCCGACAGAAAGCTGTTTACCGGTGTCTTTCACGATCTCAGCCGACACAAGCGGTCCGAAGAGGCACTCGTGAAGTCGGAGCGGTTCCTACAGACGGTAATCGACGAGATCCCTGAACCTCTAATGGTCGTTGGTCGTGATCACGAAATCATCCTGGCGAATCGGGCCGTTCGAGAGACGGCCGGGGGGCAGGACCCGGTCTCTGGAAGACTGAGGTGTTACCAAGCCTCCCACCATCGGGACGAGCCTTGCCAAGATGAACAGCATCCCTGCCCACTGCGGGAGGTTATCTCGACGCGAAGGCCCACTGTGGTCATGCACACCCATTTCGACGCCGCGGGTAACGAACTCCTAATGGAGATCATCGCCGCTCCGATTTTCAGTGAGTCCGGCGAGGTGATCCAAGTTATCGAATCGTGCAGGGACATAACCGCTCGCGTGCGCGCCGAAGACAGTGCTCGTCAGCGACAGGCGGAGTTGGCCCACGTCGCCCGCCTTGCGACGATGGGCGAGATGGCCGGTGGATTGGCCCATGAGCTGAACCAACCTCTTTTTGCCATCGTCAATTATCTTCAGGCGTGCCGGGAGAGGATTCGCGCCGGGTCCGGTGATGCGAACGGCTTACTCGAGGACCTGTCACAAGCGGCCGCTCAGGCGGAGCGTGCGAGCAACGTCATAGAGCACATCCGCATGTTCCTCCGGAAGGAGAAACTGCAGCGCGCGAGCGTGAACCTGAACAACCTCGTGCGAGATGCCATCAGCCTCATGGGCGCCGAGCTGCGGCGGAACGGAACGACCCTACACCTGGCGCTGGGCGAGTCGTTGCCGGCCGTAAGGGCGGTCCCGCTCCAGCTCGAGCAAGTCGTGGTCAACCTGATTCAAAACGGGCTCGATACCATGAAGGATACCGGCGCCAACGATCGCCTGTTGACGATCCGGACGACCATGGGTAAACACGGTGGTGTCGAGTTCAGCATTCACGACACCGGCGCCGGGCTACCTGACGGAGAAACAGAGCGGATCTTCGACCCGTTCTTCACGACCAAGTCCAACGGCATGGGAATGGGGCTGTCCATCGCTCGATCGATTCTCGAGGCACACGCTGGACGCCTTTGGGCGACGCCTGGGCGGGATGTGGGAACGACTTTCTTGTTCTCACTTCCTGCCTCACATGGAGATGGAAATAATGGAAAATAACGGTACCGTTTTCGTTGTCGACGACGACACGGCAGTACGTAAGTCCTTGCAACGGCTCATGGAATCGGTTGGACTTCCGGTCGAGACCCATGGGAGTGCCGAAGAGTTCCTCGAGGGCTACGATCGGACGCGCCCGGGCTGTCTGGTACTCGATATCCGCATGCCCGGGATTGACGGCCTGCAGCTTCAGGAGAAGCTCGTCTCGGACCGCATCAACATACCCACGATCATCGTCTCCGGGCATGGCGACGTGGAGAAGGCGGTCCGCGCGATGAAGTCTGGAGCCGTCGATTTCATCAGGAAACCATACAAGGGTGACGTATTGCTGGACCGCATTCGGGAGGCACTCGAGCAGGACGCTGACACACGCCGCGCCCAGGCGGCGCGGGCGGAGGTTTCGACCCGGATCAACCGCCTTACGCCCCGCGAGCGTGAAGTCATGGCCATGCTGGTTGAAGGAAAATCCGCCAAACGAATAGCCTTCGAGCTCGGCCTGAGCAGAAAAACCGTTGACGTCCATCGCGGTCACATCATGACGAAGATGCAGGCCGAATCACTCGTGGAGTTGGTTAGGATGGCCCCGGATTCACCGGTCGACGACGAACCGCGGTACGCCGCGGAACACAGCTAGCAGCACCTTCCAAACGGAAACCGCGGCGGGCAAGCTGTACCCCTAAGCACAACGCCAATCGTAGCACACGGCGGCCGCTGCGCACCTGGGACTCGACCCTGTCGGGTGGGCTCCCTGCCACACGCGGAACGATGGGGACCCGCAATCGGCAAACTGCAATCCCGTTGACTCGCGACACATCGCAGCGCTGCGTTTTTCTAAGGAAACACTCTAGGCTGAATACCAATTGCAGGGTGAAAGCGCAACGATTCAAATACCCATATCGGAGTTCCGGAGTGCCGCTGTAATAGGAACACGGTGATAGTGTTGGCAGCTCGGAAACCGGCACTCGGAAGAGGCACCGGTTGCGCGCTCTGGAAACACTCTCTGTTGAGAGCCGTGCCCTGTCCGGAATCAAATCCCAAGTCGAGGTCGTTCGCAAAAGGATAGAGGTGTTATGAACGCTACGCGATTCGAAGCGTCGGGAGTGAGCTTCATGCCGGTAGTCCGCAGGTTGATACTCCGTGCCGTTGTTGTTGTTGCGGTTATGGGAGTCGAAAGCTCGTACGCTCAGTTGATCTGTCCGGAGCCCGCCGGACAGAACTACTGTTTAGACCTGCTAGATACCGACTGCGCGGTCGGGGATCCGGCGGACTTCTGCCTGCCAAGGGTCGTGCAGTTCGATCCCGCAGTTGGTATTGTCCCAGTAGAGTGCGCCTGTTTCGCGGATGGCCCAGACTGCGGCCCGATCGCGATCGATCTCGATGTGAACGGCGTGAGGTGTCCGGGCGACTGCATCGCGCCGGACGCGCCACCTTGCCAGGTTTGGACGGACGACGGAACCGGGCCGGAGGCCACCGGGCTGGACGCGGCTCTGGTCACGTCGTTCCCAGCAGGGACTCTGTTCTTCTGTGACTGCGCCCCGAGCGAGGCATGCTGCCTGTTCGACGGCCGCTGCATCGAGGTGCCGCCCGAGATGTGCTGCGATTATGGCGGGATCCCACAGGGACCGGGGACGGATTGTGATACCGTGGAGTGTCCAACCGGGCCGCCAATATGGACGGGAATGAACATCGACATCCATCAGGACAACCCCGACATCGTGGCCAACGACTTCCATATGGAAGGTATCATCGAGTCGGAGCAAGTCCCGATTCTGATACAGCACATTGACGACCTGTTTACCGGGTTCGTCCACTCGATCTACCAAGGCGATCCATGGTGCCCCGCGGGGAGCATCTTCTGGTGCTTCGAGGCCAACTGGGACGGCGCCCAGTATCCGTTCTGCCAGGTCTTGCACCTCGGATTGCTCTTCGAGGTGGTCTGCCACAACGT
>CBDUZY010000345.1:0-4051 GCA_965371825.1 uncultured bacterium | reverse complement strand
GCTCGACAGCTTATCCCGGCCTCCTGCACGTCCCAGGCCTGGATCTCCCAACCCTCCTCGAACCACGCACGGAACTCTCCCGGCTCAAACCGGTGACAGTGCTCCGGGTGGTACCAGTCGAAGTTGATGATGTTGTTGGTGAAGAAGTCGAACTCGTCGTTCCAGAAACATTTGAGAATGTTCCAATGGAACAGCCGTTGCAGGTCGATCTTCCCCTTCTTGATGCCGAGGATCGGGATATCCTCTTCGACGTCCACGGTGACGTTCAACCCCGCCAGCGTTCGGCCCAGCTTGGTGATGGGTTCGCAGGCCTCGAGTGCTTCCTCGACGGGTAGGTTCCTTATCCGCTCCCGGATGAAATCGTCCGTGAACTCGCGTATCTCCGCCTTCTTTGCGTACACGTAGCAGCACATCTGCCCGCCCGGCTTGAGCTTGCGCCGGAGCGTTTCGAAGGCTTCGCGAGGGTTGGGCGTGTGATGAATAACCTGATCACAGTTGATGAAGTCGAAGAACTCGTCGGGCATCGGCAGGTGGTGAAGGTCGGCGTGGACGAAGGCGATTCGGGGCTCGACGACTTCGCGCCGGGCCACCTCAAGCGCGTCCCAGGCCGTGTCGACCGCGAATACGATCGCCGACGAGTGCTCGGCAAGGTTGGCTGCGTCCCGCCCCGCGCCGGTCCCGGCGTCGAGGATAAACCGCTTATCCGCCAGGAACTTCTTCAGGCCGGCCGCGTCACAAAAACCGTAACGCTTAAGATACCACTCCGTGTAGAAGCGGCTTGTGTGTTGTCGATAGTAGCGGTGCCGCGACCACTTCTGCGAGAATGACCGCACCGTCTGCGTCTCCAGCGTCGCCGGGTCAACGAAACTCGGTATCCCCTGCCTGACAGTGTATTGCTCATCCCCGTCACCGCGCAGCACGGCTTCGATGATCTCGTCGCCATCTCTCGTCGTGGAGTCCACGTGCAGCCGGCCGAGTGACAGCGGTGAGACCAGATGTTGCTGGTGCGATTCTCTCATTTGCGCCAAACCCCGCTTCAGCCTGCAAGGCGCGGAGTGCTACCACCCACCGCGCGACCGGACGGGTCACGGCCTGCCCACTGCGGAAGGACCGCGCCGTGCTTGGTTTTCGGACGTTGACGAGACCCCCTTGAGTTCCGGATGCCTTTTCCACGTCGAGTAATCGGGTCCGGGAAACGCGTCCCGCCGGCCTTGGGGACATGCGTTCCGGCCCTTCCAGCACCGTTACAAACATCGCCCGGCAGGGCTTCGGGCAGGGTAGGCGCCCCCGCCCGGCCTGGCGTGCAACCCCCGTTCGATGTAGAGTGATCGCCGCCGCCGGGGAAGCCGATGCAATGGTGCAATCGCCTGCAGAGGCAGTATCAGTACCGTGCACGGCCCTCGACCGTTTTAGGACCCTCCGAGACGCATAGGTGTGGTCCTTTGACGGAGTTGATGGGCGACGAAGCTGACAGCATCCTTGGATGTACGGAGAAGACGCAATGAACGCTCGAAGAGGAACCTGTCTCGTGATCGCAGTCGTGATCGCGGCCGCAATCACCGCCTCCACGCTTCTGGCCGGTGGAGGTCGGTACGGCTCTGACCCGAAGCCTGAGGAGATGACACTGGTCGGCACTGTCGTCGACCTGCACTCCTACATGACCGGGAAGCACAGCTCCGACGACGAGAGAAAGAGCACGCGGGATTCGATCCGGGCGGGAGTGCCCGCGGCGCTCGAGACCGAGGAAGGGCTGGTCATAATCGGCACCGGCTACAAAGGCCCCGGGCGGAAACTCCTACCCTTCGCCCTCCGTGAGGTCGAGCTGACCGGAACGCTCTATGAAGAGGACGGCTTCGAGTACATAGACATGGAGTCCATCCGCGCCGTCGATGACGAAGACGATGAGGAAGAGCAACTCCGCGGACGCCCCGCGCGCGATACCGAGGAAAAGACCGAAGAAGAGCCCAAAGAAGAGGACGAATGATCGTCTGCCGTGGCTGAGACTCCCCGGTGCCGTCCGATGGTGCCCAGGCAGCCCGGTTGTACGCCCGCTACTCCAAGCGAGGATCGCGGTCCTCGTCGAAACGCCGCCCTGTGCGTTCGGAGTCATCGGTCCGGGCGGCAAGAACCCCTGTCGCACTCCACAGTGGCTATGACAAGTCTCCGCCCTCGCGAGATCCGCGAGGAACGCTCCTCACGTGCTCGCGGGGCCTGTTGATGCCCCACACTCTCCGGGTATAATCCCTGCACCGTGGCACCCCGGGATGCGAGGACGGTCTCTCGCGGACCAGGGGTAGCATATGACAAGGAGGGCCGCGATGACTGACGCATCTAATGATTTTCCCACCACACTCGGGGCAGATGCCGTATTTAAGGGAGAATTGACATTTGAAAAGGGGATGCGCATTCTCGGCAGGTTCGAGGGCGAGATCACCAGCGGAGGACAGCTGACGATCGCCGATGGGGCCTCGTTGATCGGAAACGCCAAAGCCGGGACCATTTGCATCGACGGTCAGGTCAAGGGCAACCTGAACGCTACCGCAAAGGTGCAGCTCTCGTCGTCCGCCAGGCTGGAGGGCGACCTCGAGACGACTCGCCTGGAAGTCACCGAGGGCGCGGTCCTGATCGGGCGGTGTGTGGTCGGAGTCAACGGCGACGCCAAGCAGACCAAGGGCATCAAGACGATCAGCCAACCAGCCGGCGCGATCCCGGTGCCCAAGCCGAAACCGTCTGACCAGATACCTGTCGGCGCGAAGAAGTAGTCCACGCGACCCGCCGGATGGGCAGTCCGCCGGAGCGGTCGCCGGGTAAGGCACCGGGCACCGCGTCATTCCGGCGGCCGGGGTGGATTCCACGATGCCGTCGACGTCGACAAGGCGCGGAGGCGCGGTCAAACAAGTCGTCTGTACCTTCTGCGGCGGCCAGAGCGAAGTCGCGAAGCGGGCGATGTCTATCTTCTGCCCGCACTGCAAGCAACGCCTCATTCTCGAGGACTTCAAGATCACCAGCTACTACGCCGTGCGCGAGTTCTTCACCTGCGGCGACATCGTCGTCGAGAAGAAGGGCCACGTCGTCGCGGCCATCAAGGTCGGAAAGTTGACCATCAAGGGCAAGGTCCAAGGTAACGTCGCCGCCCGAGGCCAGGTCAAGCTCACCAAAACCGGCTCACTCAAGGGCGAACTCGAAGCCACCAGCCTGAAGATCGACTCCGGCGCACACCTCGACGCCGTCGTGCGAATCGGTACGACGGACGGACGTTGACTGCTGAATGGCGAATGCGGAATCTGTAGCGGCCGGCGTCCCCGCCGGCCGTCGTTTGCGATAATGTTCGCCGAAACCACGGCCCGTGTACCACTGCTCTCGAGCAGTGCAAGGCGGCGCCGCGGATGAAGGATGATCAGTACCGCGACTGTCAAGGAGCGGTTAGTCACGTAGGGTGCATCTTGATGCACCTTCGCCCTGTAGCGGCCGGCGTCCCCGCCGGCCGTCGCGCGCAATACCACTTGCCCGGGAACACGGCCTGCGAGGACGCAGGCCGCCACAACGACCAGCGAAACCGGCGCTACCTTCTTGGCAACGGCACTAGCACACGTTGGCGGACGACTAGGGTCGCGGCGGTGAGGAGAAGGAGGCAGGTGACGAGGATCGTCCAATCGGAGGATGCGGGAACGGGGTCGGCAAGCGTGTACTCGATGGTGTTGGCACCCTCGGCGGCGGTGTTGAAGATGAAGCGCGTTGTCTCGCCCACGGTCATCGGGCGGTCGAGCACGACCGCCAAGGTATCGGGTCCGTGGCCGTCACGCCGCCAGGTCTTGCTGATTGCCGGAATGTCGCCGGCTGACACTTCGACGCTGATGTCGTCCAGGTAAACGAAGTTGGGCTGATCGAACGTGACGGTGAAGCGGTCGATCCCCGTGTACCGGTCGGGGTCGAGGAAGCCGTCGGGCGGATCGGAGGAGACGATGGACTCGCCGCCGGTGATCGTGCCGTAGCGGATGTAGTCCCACTCGTCGATCATCGTCTGAACTTCGTCGCGCGGGCAGTCGCCGAA
>CBDUZY010000344.1:0-4057 GCA_965371825.1 uncultured bacterium | reverse complement strand
TCATCCAGCGGGCGAAGGTACTTGCCGTCGGAGGCTTTGGTCGTGTGATAATGAGCGCCGTGCTCGGTGGGCATCAAGCCCGTAAAGAGCGAGGCATGAGAGGGAAACGTCCAGGAAGTTGTCGATATGGCGTGCGAGTACAAGACCGCGTCTTCCGCGAACTTCGTCAGGTGCGGAGTGGTTTCGCGATGATAGCCGTAGGTCGATAGGTGATCCGCCCGGGCGGTGTCCATCACGATCAGGACGACGTTCGGATACGCCGGCACCTCTGATCCGGCGGCGCCCGCGAAGGCGTAGGTCCGGTCGATGGGTGTCCGTCTGCCGCACGAGATGATGGTTGACGCGACGCAGAAGCCCAGGACACTCACCGCGAAGGCCTGCCGCAGGTAGCGAGTGGGCGTATCCCGGATTTTGAGGTCGGACGATCGGACCATTAATGCCCGACCGCTGAGGTAAACGGCGACCGCGACCAGCAGGTAACACGCATTGGCGAGGAGACTCGTACCGCTCAGCACCGGGGCTTCGTAGAGCTTGTTGAAGGGCGTCCACAGAAGGCAGAAGGCCGCCACGCAGAACGCCTGCCACGGGTACGACCAACGTGCGGGGCAACCCGTGAAGAGCCTCCGGAAGGCAATCACACAACCCACAAAGACCACAACCGCAAGAACGATAGAGCCCGGTCTGAGCTGCAGGCCGAATTCAGACGCGTGGTCGAAGTCCAAGCGCTCGGCGAAGACCACGCTCGCGACCGCCACAGAACCGGCCAGGCACACGATTCGGATGTCGGCGAGGGCTCGTCGCGGTCCGCGTCGGGCACGTCCGCGCCGGGCGAGGAGCGGGTAGACAGCTCCGAGCAGCGCGCCGGAGAGGACTCCGATCGACAGGTAGGTGCCGATGATCACGAGCGGCAAGTACCACGGAATGCAACGGCCGCAGAGGGCCACCGCGATCACGTCAACGCCGCCCCACATCGCCGCGGCGAGGGCCGCAGTTGTCATGGCGTGGCAGACTGTGTTGGGGCTGCCAAGAACACGGCTGTCGGTCGAGTCGCCTTCCGCCGTTCCAAGAACGTCGCCGCCGCCTTCACCTTCGATGGAACGCGACACGCCCGGCCCAGGCTGTATCTCCGCGGGCGCAAACTTGGCCTCTGTTGTAACCATCGCCGATTTTATCGGCAGGTCGCAGATGTGACTTGGACACATCGGAACATGGTTGGCGCGAAACGCGGATGCAACCCGTCCCCGGTTATCGGTCTTTGGCGAACGCGCTGGAACATGGTCGAAGGTCGCACGCGGTCTCGGCGCCGCGCCTCAACCGCTCAGCGGCAGTCCGTCGACGTCGCGCATCACCCCGCAGAAGCACAGGATACCCTCTATGAACGCCCAAACGGCAACTAGGGGCGTGAGCGTGAAGAAGGAGCACACCGTGAGGGCCGCCTGGAGCAGCCCGATCCCGATGAAGCCCATGTAGAACCTGTGTACGCCGAATGGGCCGAGCAGGATCGCCAATGCACCGGCGATCCAACGATTACGCCACGAGTACAGCGCCGTACTCGGGGAACCGTACACGTATTGAGGCGACATAGGGGGTGGTCGTGGCGGGGCAGCTTGGGCAGCAGCCTGCTTGGCTGCCGCGGCCATGATCCGCCACGGGGCAAGTCTCTTACCGCAGTGCGGGCACGACACAGTCATCCGCATGTGCTGCTGGGCGACGAGCATCATCTGCCCGCACCGGGGGCAGTAGATCGTCGTCCCGTCCGAATCCGTCTTGTCCTCGTGTGGTACATCCATCGGGCAGCTCCCCTGGTCCGGTCGCTCCCCCGATTCTACCCGATCAAGGCGACAACAGCCAAGGTTCATGTTCATACACCGTCCCGATTCCAGAACCCTTGCGAAACACGTCTCCACCTGGAATATTGTCCCACGGAGCGGAGATATTCGCGGATTCGGAGGCACGTTCGTCGCATGGACTTGTACGATCAGCACGTACACTCTTGCCATTCGTGGGACAGCAAGGCTGATCCAAGGGCCTGTGTCCGGACCGCGATGGCCCGGGGCCTCGCCGGGCTGACCTTCACCGAACACTTCGATACCCACCCCGACGATTGGGATAAGTGCAACTATGACGACGATACGTACTCGGCCACGATCGACGAACTGCGGGAGGCCTTCGGCGACGCGATCTTCATCGGGAAGGGAATCGAGGTTTGCTTTCAGCCGTCGCGGATGGAGTTCATCCTCGACTTCCTAGGCGATCACAGTTTCGACCTTGCGATACTGAGCGTGCATTACTTTGGCGGGGCGTCGGTGCACAACCGTGTTCATTGGAGCGGACTGGACCCGGCGAACGCCACGAAGAGCTATCTGGAAGGTGTTCTCGAGGCTGTCCGATTCTGCGAGGAGCTTCACCGCGGCGGCAATCGCGTGTTCGACGTGCTCGGCCATCTCGACGTCGCCAAACGCTATGCGCAATGGTTCCGCGGCTGCTACGACGTCTCGCCGTTCGGCGACCTGATCGACGAGATTCTGCGCACGTGCCTGACCGCCGATGTGATCCCTGAGATAAACACCTCAACACTGCGCCAGAAACTGGGCGAGACGATGCCAAACAGTGATGCGGTGAGACGCTATTCCCGACTCGGTGGAACAGCCATGTCGCTCGGGTCCGACGCCCACCTCAGTGAGTCCGTGGGCGCGGGTTTCGACGTGGCCCTGGCGATGCTTCGTGACGCCGGGTTGGAGCACGTCGCTCTATTCGAGAATCGCGTGCGGCGTATGGCTCTTCTGGAGTAATACCGGTCGTCGAGGGGCCGGTCCTTCATTGGTCGTGCAGCAGGCGCCCTTCCATGCCGCCTGCAACGGGCAAAACCGCGCCGCTGATGTGACCGGCTAGATGGTCGGACGCCAGGAAGACGATCGCCCGGGCAATGTCCTCGGGCTTAGCGACCTTGCGCAGGGGCATTGTGGCTATCGCCCGGGAAACGGCCACGGGGTCGCGAGTGAAGTCGAGTGCCATGGGTGTGGCAGTCCAACCGGGACACACACAGTTGACCCGCCCCATCGGTGCCAAGTCGACGATCTCGTTCTTGAGCGTATTGGTCAGCCCGTAGCTCATGCCCGCCTTGGCCGCCGAGTAGTCGGCGTGAAAGGCCTCTCCGAAGATCGCAGCCGTCGAGCCGACCAGGACGATGGAGGCTGACTCTCGCGGCACGTCGGCCAGATGACGCAGGAACGCTCTACAGGTCAGAAACGCGCTCGTAAGATCGGCGGCGAGCGTGTTTTGCCACTGATCCATGGTCATCTTGTGTAGGGGCACCTCGAGTGAGTTGCCGATGCCGGCGTTGACGACCACCGTGTCCAGCCTGGGGAACTTCGTGAGCACCTCGGCAAACATGGCGTCGACCCGGGTCTCGTCGCGCAGGTCGGCCTGAACGGCGACGGTGGGAACCTCAAGCTCACGTTGCAGCTCCTTAATCGGGTCCGCTTGAGTGTTGTAGTGAAGTGCAAGAGAGGCACCCTCCGCGGCAAAGGCCCGCGCCGTGGCCTGGCCGATCCCCCCCGAGGCCCCGGTGATCAATACGTGCTTGTCGGCTAGCTTCGCATCCACGGCACTGGATCCTTGTTCGCGATTCTCGACCCCTCCACACACTCCCTCGCCGGGATAGTATCCCTAACGGGTATGATCTCAAAGAGTGGTGGTGTGCTGCAAGGTAACGGTGGCGGGTGCATATTGCCGCGCGGACTCCCCACAAGTCGGGATTTCATTCCACCCGCCGCTCGGGCAGGCCCTTGCGTCAGAGCAACCCGAGCAGCAGGGAATCGAACGCGTCCCACAGCAGCGGTAGGCTGTTCAACAACGTGTCAATAAGTAGAAAAACGGCTGCGATCGTCCACCAGCTCATCTCATGTCTCCTCGCTGTCCCTCGAATCTGGTTTCAGCATTGTACCGCACCCGCGCAGCCTCGGATACACTGCCGGTATGGACGTGCGTCGATTCCTGAAGTGGGCGGGGCTAACCGTATGCATCATGTCGGTCCTCGCTCTGCTGTCGAGTCTTA